>NZ_JBYNRX010000072.1:0-16790 GCF_057785375.1 Roseiflexus sp. | reverse complement strand
ACGCCGGGCCTTCGCCCACGCCGGGCCTTCGCCCACGCCGGGCCTTCGCCCACGCCGGGCCTTCGCCCACGCCGGGCCTTCGCCCACGCCGGGCCTTCGCCCACGCCGGGCCTTCGCCCACGCCGGGCCTTCGCCCTCCCGGCGAGATTTTCTGGATATAAAAGAGGAACCGGCCGTCATAACGACGACCGGTGGGGATAAGAGAGGACGAATGAGGGCGGCGAAGGAGGGTGTCCGGTTGGGCGTCTGCCACGCCCTGAGACGACCGCCGCTGTCGTCTTGCTCTTACACTAGTATAACGTGCAGCCTGTTCGGAAAGTTGCACGGTCTGCTGAGTTTCTGCTGAGAAACAGATGAGATTCGGGTGAAACCGTCCGCCCCTCTCTTCAGGGTAGCGGCACACCATAGTACAGCCGGTAGAACCCCATTTTCACCAGCTCACTGGCGGCGTAGCGCCAGAGGCGCGCGCCACACCGCCAGCGATCAGGACAGGGCGCAAGAAACGGCGCGGCGCTCGCAGTGATGTGCGCCTCGGGGATGAGGGCGCGAAAGGTGCGCACTGCACGGCGGGTATGATAGGGATCGGTCACGATCATCAACGAGCGCCAGCCGTAAGTGGCGACCAGGTCGCGCACCAGTGTCGCTTCGTCGTGGGTGCTCTGCGCCCCGTCCGCCAGGAGCGTGACGTCTGGCGGCAATCCGCGCGCCACTGCATAGCGAAGCGCCACCCGCGCCGATGACGTTTCCGGCGGACTGCCGGGCAGTGCGCCGCCGGTAAACACCACAACCGGAGCGCGCTGCTGGCGATAGAGTTCCAGCGCGTGAATGGTGCGGTTGGGCGGATACGCCTCGCCGCCGAGGACGATGATCGCATCCGCCGTGTCAGCGGCATCATCGATGATCAGCCACGGTGCAGCCAGAAAGGGGATCGCAACAATTGCGATGACCAGAATCAGAGCAATCACCATTTCGGAGCCGGATGTGCGGCGCGCCGATAGACGACCAGATGGAAGACGCAACACCATATCATTATTATACCAGGAGTGACGTGGTCGCCTTACGGACAAGCCGCGTGAACGGCTCTCGTCGCCTTCGGCAAAGTGGTGTATGCCTTGTCTCGATGCCTGTTTTCCTCTCATCCCTCCATCCCCCTTCTCCCACACGGGGAGAAGGGGGCATGCGCTGGAGTGGGCGATGTAATCCAGAGGCTTGCCAAAAATCCACCCTCGTGACGGCAGGGGGGTGAGGTTAAACAGGGGTATTGGAGGTACGGGCGCGGTTCGGCAGGCGTACTGCAAGGGGCGGCGCTTCGCGCCAAAACTAAGAGAGCAGGGAACTCCTCCTATCCTTCCCGCCTTCGACCGGCAAATCCTCTGCGCATCTCATAGAGCGATCAACCAATACCTGAACTATCAAGGACGTGGAGCAACAGACGTTGGCTGAGACTGTCGAAGCCACCGTGCTGGGTTGCCGCGCGCGAGATGATACGGCTGGGTCAGCGGCAGACGTTGGCTGAGACTGTCGAAGCCACCGTCTGCCGCAAGACGGTCAACACGGGCAATGATTGTGCAATATCCGGTTGATCGCTCTATCATACTCTCACACGCGCACGGCGCTGCGCCGGCATCAGCCCGGGCGTCAGGTGCGGACGCGCAGGGATGCCACTGACCACCAGATCATTATCGACCGACGATGTCACCACTGCGCCGCCGCCGACTACGCTCCATGCGCCTACTGCGCGTTGTGGCAACACCGTCGCGCCAATCCCTACCAGCGCCCCCTCGCCAACGGTGACCGCGCCGCCAAGGGTCGCGCCGGGCGCGATGTGGGCATGCGCGCCAATGCGGTTGTGGTGCTCGACGATGCAGCCGCTATTGAGGATGACATTCACGTCGATGTGCGCTCCCGCATTCACGATTGCCCGCGCTGCGATGACCGTCCCCGCGCCGATGACGGCATCGCACGCGACGATTGCCGACGGGTGGCGCGCTACGATAAACTGTTCGCCGCACGCCGTCAGACGTTCGTAGATTGTCCGGCGTGTCCGGTTGTCGCCGATGCCGATCACAACCGCGTCGTGATCAACGGCGTCGATCGAAGCGAGTGGTCCCAGGATCGGCAATCCCAGCCGCCACTCGCCGAACAGGTGCGGATTATCGTCGAGAAAGCCAATCGGCGTCAGGTCGGCGCCGGTCTCGTGCATGCGCACGAGAATGTCGGCGACCACCTGCGCATGCCCGCCGGCGCCAATGATCAATACGCGCTTCATTGTGACCTGCCTTCCGAGGTTCCTTGAAAGATTGTCACCGTTGCACACCCGCGCTGATTGATCCCCTCACAGCGCGCCACCCGCCATATGGTCAGCGCCAGAATGCGGAGATCGAGCCAGAACGAGAGATGATCGACATACCAGACATCCAGCGCAAACTTCTGCTCCCACGTAATCGCGTTGCGCCCATTCACCTGCGCCCATCCGGTGATGCCGGGGCGCACTGCATGCCGCCGCATCTGTTCCGGGGTGTAGCGATCCAGATACTCCATCAGCAGCGGGCGCGGTCCTACCAGGCTCATGTCGCCACGGATGACGTTGATCAGTTCCGGCAGTTCGTCGAGGCTGCTGCTGCGCAGAAAGCGCCCGAACCGCGTCAGCCGCTGATCGTCCGGCAACAGGTTGCCTTCGGCATCGCGCGCGTCGGTCATGCTGCGAAACTTCAGCAGCGTGAATGGTTTGCCGTGCAATCCGGGGCGCTGCTGACGAAAGATCACCGGCGCTCCCAGCAACAGGCGCACCAGCGCTGCGATGATCAGCAGCAGCGGCGCCAGCGCAATGAGCGCCGCGCTGGCGATGCTGATGTCGAAGATGCGCTTCAGATGACGACGGTACATGGCATTATGCTCTGCTGGTTGCGGGCATTGCCGCGCTCTCTGGCGCGGGGAGTCCTTTCTCGTGCAGTAACCGCCGGTAGGCGCCGATCACTCGTTGAAACACCTGCTGCTCATCGAAGCGTTCGCACGCTACGCTGCGCCCGGCGTCTCCCATGGCTGCACGCAGACGGTCATCCCGCAGCAGGCGCTCCAAGGCATCCGCCAGCGCATCGACAGCGTGCAGCGGCGTCAGCAGTCCGTTCCGCCCGTGCTCGACCGCCTCGCGACACCCGCGCACATCGGTCACAACACAGGGAACCCCCATTGCCGACGCTTCCATCGGTGCGCGTGGAAAGCCTTCACGGTACGATGGCAGCGCAAATATGTCCATCAGGGCGTACATGTCTGGCATATCCTGGCGAACGCCGGCAAACACGCAAGTCGCCGTTCCTGCTGCCGCCTGAATATCCTCAGGGGCGAGCGCATCCGCTTTCTCGCGATCAACGCCGCCGACAACCAGGAGTGCGACCGGACCGAACCGCGACTGTACCTGTTGCACGGCGCGTGCCAGTTCGATCACCCCTTTCTCGGCGACCAGCCGACCGACAAAGCCGATCACCGGCACGCCCGGCGGCAACCCTAGCGTCTGACGCAGGCGCGCCAGATGCGCCGGATCGATCCGACTCCGGTCAAAACGCCGGATATCGATGCCGTTGCCGAGTAACTGAATCCGCTCGCGTGGACAAATGCCCAGACGAACTGCAGTGTCGAGGTCCTCGCTACTTTGCGAAAGAATGAGATCAGAGCACCGCGCCGCAATCCGTTCCAGCGTGATGTAGAACCGTCGCTGCGCTGGCGGCATGTGCTCGTGGAAATAAAAGCCGTGAATGGTATTCATCACCGCCGGCGTCCCGGCCAGGCGCGCCGCCAGTTGGCCCAGCAGCCCTGGTTTGGGGGTATGTGTATGCACAATTGTGAAACGTTCACGGCGAAACACGCGGTACAGGCGCAGTAACGCGCGCAGATCGGCGAGCGGCGTCAGGCGCCGTGTGAGTGGAACCGCGATATGGCGAATGCCGTGTGTTTCGAGCGCAGGCACATCCGGTCCTGGCGCGGAAATCCCCGTGACCTGATACCCGGCGTCGGCGATGCTGCGCAGTTGATTGAGCAGCAGATAGCGCAGCGATTGGTCGATGGTCGTCACATGCGCGACTCGCACGGTCATCGAATATGCCTCCTATGTGCTACGCCCTGCCCGCAACAGAATATCCGTCAGGCGCGGGGCAACCGATTGAATGGAATAGGACTGCGCCACCGTTGCGCGTCCTGCCATGCCCAGCCGCTCGCGCAGCGCCGGATCGTCGAGCAGCCGCGTCAGGGCGCAACGCCAGGCGGTCGGGTTGTCCGCCAGCAAGCCATTGACGTTGTGCATGATCAACTGGCGCGCCACGCCAACCGGCGAACACACTGCCGGAACGCCGACCGCCATATACTGCACGGCTTTGACGCCGCTCTTGCCGCGGGTCCATTCATCGTCCGGCAACGGCATGACCCCGATGTCGAACGCATGGAGATGTTGCACCTCGGTTGCCTGGCTCCAGATGCGGTTGACGACCGGAAGGTGGGCGCTGACGTAGGGAACCGAACTGATGGCGTGCAGTTCGAGCGGGTAGTGCTGCGCCAGTTCGCCGAAGACCGGTTCCAGCGATCGCAGGTAGGGAAAGCCGTTGGGTGTGCCGATCCAGCCGATGACCAGCCGCTTCGAGGCGCGAGGAGCGCGATAATCCTTCGGCGGGTAACGGGTGATGTCCACGCCGCTGTTCACGACCGAAACACGTGGGTTCAGGCGGCGCATGTACCCTGCCAGATGCTCATTCCAGACGATCACGTGCGTGGCGTGGCGCACGATGCGCTCGATCTTGCCGCGACACAGCCAGCGCACCAGCGGAAAGGGATGGCGTCGGTAGTAGGCATATGTTGCATCGTCGAACAGTACCACGTGTTTCACACCGCGTCGCTGCAGCCATGCTTCAAATCCATCCGGCAGATAGGGGAGCAGTTCTTTCTCGAATACCACCAGATCGTAGCGGTGTGCGTTCAGCAGCACCCGCAGCCGTCGCGCAACACGGTGCGCAAAGTACAGACTATGACGTGCAATGTCGCCAAACCCCGTCGGACGGTCGAGCACGCCGAACTCGAAGTACCGGTCGTCGAACAGCGGCTCGACGGTGCAGGCAATGCCAGCCTGCGCATACGCGGGCAGGTACTGATGCACCATATAGCGGCTGCTGCCGCCGCGCTGACTGTAACGTGTGAGAAAGAGCACGTTCATCGTTTTTCACCGGGCAATCATCGAACCGCACAAGAGCGTTGCCACGCGCCAGTATTGTGCGGCGTACTCCCATTGCCGCCGTTGACCCGCCAGCGCCGCGCGCAAGGCCGCCAGCAACGCGCGCGCCAGCGCCGCTGGCACAATCGCTGCACAGAGCGCCCCGGTCGTCAGCGGTCCATACTGTTTGCGGAAGAACGACACCAGACTGGCGTACCGTTGTGCAATACGCGCATCGAGGTTCTGGAGCGAACTCTGGCCGCCATAGTGCGTGATCTGTGGCGTCGGCGTGAAACGGATGCGCCAGCCAGCCTGCCGCACACGCCAGCAGAAATCCACTTCCTCGAAGTACATAAAGAAGCGTTCGTCGAGTGGACCGGCGTCATCCCAGGCTTCGCGGCGCACCAGCAGGCACGCGCCCGACGGCTGATCGACATCGCGCGCCGTGTCGTGCGCCCACCACGTCATTTTGAAGCGGGCAAGCACGCGGTTGCGCGGTGCGATCCGGCTGACGCCCCAGCAATCCAGCGCAATGTTGAGGAGCGTCGGAAACCGGCTGCATGATGGTTGCAGACTGCCGTCGGCGTTCAACAGGCGTGGACCGAGAATGCCGACATCCGGCATCCGGTCCATCAGCGCCGTCATCTCGTCCAGTGCGCCGGGCGGCAGCCAGGTATCGGGATTCAAGAGCAGGAAATACCGCCCCTGTGCGTGGGCAAATCCGAGATTGTTGGCGCGGGCGAAACCGACGTTCTCCGGCAGCGCCGTCAGGCGCACGTGTGGAAATGCGGTGCGAACCATCTCCGCGCTGCCATCGGTCGAGGCGTTATCGACGACGATGATCTCACAGGCGATCCGGCGCGCGGCGTCGCTCAATGATGCAAGACAGGCGCGCAACAGGTCGCGCGTGTTCCAGTTGACAATCACGATACTGAGGTCGCACATACCGGTTGGCCTCGCAGACGGTAAAAGATGCGTTCTTCGGCAAGCGTCACACGCTCGATATCGAACAGTTCCTGCACAATCGCGCGTCCTCTCCGCCCCATGGCGCGGCGGGCAGCCGGAGGGAGCGACAGCAGGCGCAGCAACGCATCCGCCAGCGCCTCCGGGTCGCGCGGCGGCACGAGGTAGCCGGTTTCACCGTCGCGCACCACGTCGGGCAAGCCGCCGACCGCGCTGGCAACCACCGGTCGCTCCATCAACAACGGCTCGACGGCGCCGCCGACATTCTCCGAGCGTGACGGAACCGCCGCCACATCGCTTGCCGCCAGGATCGCCGGAATGTCGGTGCGTTTCCCGGTAAAGATGACGTGGCGGTCAACCCCCTCCACACGCGCGAGTTGCTTCAACGACGCCTCGTAAGATCCATCAGCGCCTTCAGGTTCGGCGCCGACGATCAGGAAGCGCACGGAAGGCAGGCGCGCCGCGACATCGCGCGCCGCGCGGATCAGTACTTCGTGCCCTTTGATGCCGTAGTGCGGATCGAAACGGCGAATCGGCGGGATGAGATGCGCAACGGTCGTCACAACCGGCGCAGCGGATGAAATACCGAGTTCCTGACGCACTGCCGCGCCGTTCAGCGCAGGATCGAAGCGTTCGAGCGGAAAGCCGTAGTAACTCAGAATCACGTTACGGCAGGCAATCGGTGCGCGCCGGTAGTAGTTCGCTAGCGCGCGGCTCGACGCCAGAATCCCGCTGTCCATCCAGGCGGTGCTATACTCCGCCAGTCGATAGGGCCGCAATTCCAGGTCCCACAGGCTCGGCGGCTTGAACAGGCGCACCGGCACGCCTGCCAACCGCGCCGCAACACGCGCCCACAGACTGATCGGCAGCGCGTAATACACGACCACATCCGGTCGGTGCTGGCGAAACAGCCGATAGAGCACGCCAATGGCAGCGATCACACGGTGTACTTCCTTCAGATGCCGCGGCGCCTGCCAGGTGCAGACGTCGACGCCGGCAGCCTGCGCTAGGCGCGCCATCGGCGAGTCGAACGGGCATGCCGCCAGTACCCGCTGCCCGCGACGCATCAGACTTCGCGGGGTGTGTAGCGCCCATTCGTGAGCGCCATAGCCGGTTACATAGAGAATGGTCAGCGGCGCGCCCATCGCAGACCCCCCATTCCCTGAGCGTGCAGAATGTCGTAGTACAGTCGCTCGGTTTGCTGCACGGTCGTGTGCAGGTCGAACAACTCCTGCACGATAGTGCGCCCTTTGCGTCCCATTGCGCGTCGAGCGACCGGCGACAGCGACAGCAGGCGCAGCAACGCTTCCGCTAGCGCCTCCGGGTCGCGCGGCGGCACGAGGTAGCCGGTTTCACCGTCGCGCACCACGTCGGGCAAGCCGCCGACCGCGCTGGCAACCACCGGTCGCTCCATCAACAACGGCTCGACGGCGCCGCCGACGTTCTCCGAAAGTGACGGAACCGCCGCCACATCGCTCGCTGCCAGGATCGCCGGAATGTCGGTGCGTTTCCCGGCGAAGATGACCGTCTGCTGCAACCGCAAGTCGGCGACCATCTGGTACAGCCGACGCTTGTACTGTTCCGCCTCGCCGGGGACCAGCGCATCACCGACGATCAGGAAGCGCGCGGCGGGATTCGCCTCGCGCACGCGCGCTGCGGCGGCAATCAGGATTTCGTGCCCCTTCAGCCCGACGCCGCCAAAAACGTTCAGCCCGCGCAGGGATTGTTCCTTCAGCGGCGAGTACATATACGCAATCATCGTGATCAGCGGCGCATCGGGTGCAATGCCGAATTCACGCCGGATCGGGCTGCCATCGATTGCCGGATTGAACGGCTCAAATGGGAAACCGTAGTAGATCAGGCGGATCCGTCCGCGCATGACGCCGCAAGCGTCGTAGATACGCTGCGTGGCGGTGCTCGACGCGATGATGGCGCTATCGAGGCGCGCCAGCGCCATCTCGATCCGACGCGACGCAGGAATTTCGAGCGGCAGCGGACCGGGCCACTGTGTCAGACGCACGGGAACGCCCGCCGCATATGCTGCCAGGCGCCCCCACACATTGGCCGGCGCCAGATGGTTGTGCACCACGTCAATCTGTTCTCGACGCAACCAGGCCGCCACACGCGCCACATACGCAGCGGCGGCGTGCATATGCCGGATGCGACGTGGAAAAGGGACGATCCGGGTCGGAACCCCTGCGGCACGCGCTCGTTCCGGCAGCGGACCATCCTCCGGGCAGATCAGGTGCACCTTGTGCCCGGCATCGCGCAACCGGCAGAGCGGATGGAACGCCCATCCACCGGCAAATGCGCTTCCGACAATATGGACGATGCGTAATGATCGGGGCATGTCACCCTTCACTTTCCTGCCCGACGAGGCATGCCAGAATCAAAAGGAATACGAAGGCAAGGATCGGATCGAAGAGCGGTTCGCCAAACAATGATGACACCAGCACTGCCAGGATCACTGCCTGAACGACGCGCGCTAGATGATCCTGGCGCGCAACCAGGGCGCGCACACGCCGCCATGCTGCCAGAAACACACCGATGCTCAACACGCCGCCGCCAACGCCGAGCATGGCAAATGCGCTCAGAAAGTAATTATGGGCAAAGCCCAGGTCGTACACTGCCGATCCCGCAGCAAGCGGCGCCTGACCGGTGCGCACCAGATACTCGCTGAATTTCCCCCATCCAATGCCGGTCAGCGGCGCCGAGAGAAAGGCATGGATCGCCGCACCCCACAGATCGAGGCGCGTCTCTGCCGACGGGTCGAACCCACGCCCCGGCGCCCAGGTCATCTCAAGGCGCGCCCAGACGGCTTCGGGCAACCCAAACAGTACAAAGGCGCTGATCGCTCCCGCAATGATCCACAGTTTGAGCGAATGCCCGCGATAGAGCAGCAGCGTTGCGACAATCAACGCCATATAGGACGAGCGACTGAATGAGAACAGGATGGCGGTCAGTACAATGGCGAGCAGCGGCGCTCTGAGCATCCAACCGCCTCTGATGCCTCTTCCGAGCAGCAGGGTCCAGCCGATGACCCACAGGAGTCCCAGTGAGTTCTTCAGGCTGCCGATCACGGTATAGGTGTCGATCCAGGCATCGCGTCCTTGCAGTCCTTCGCTCAGTGAGCGCGAGTTGAGCAGAAATGCGCCGGCGACTACCGTTGCGCCAAGAGCGATGCCGCCGAGCAGCGCGCGCGCCTGGTTGCCGGTCGCTATTCGCGGCGCTGCCAGCGCAAACCAGAGGTAAGGCAGCAGTCCGATGATGGTCGTGACAACACGTTTCAGACTCAAGCCTTCGTTGAGGAGCGCGCGTTCAGCCAGCACAATGACCGCCCCCCAGCCGACGACGACGATCAGCAGCCAGCGATCCCACTGCCTGGCGTCGGGATGCTGCGTAACCTGATACAAGGCGTGGAGGAAGGACATACTGTACAGCGCCAGCAACGCCTGGCTGAAGAGCGCACTGCGCATATCGATGAGATAGAGGAGCGGAACGGCCATGCCGGTCACGAAGAAGGCGCTATCGCCGCCGCGCAGCGCCAGGACAGCCCACGCCGCAGCGCCAAGCGCCATCAGGAGCAGGAATGGCTGCGTTGCTGCCAGCACGCCAACCAGCGGCGCGACAGTCAACCCCAGCAGCAACGCTGTGCCGATCCGCAGATATTCAGGCGCGACGAGTGCGGACAATCTGCTCATAGATAGCATGAATCCTTCGTTCACTGCTCGTCCAATCCGCCGGCTGGAAGACCAGGAAGGCGCGCCAGTTCAGGCGACTGGCGCGACAAAAACGCACAACCAGCACAAGCGTGGTCGCCATTCGTGCGATTGCCGCTGCGACGGCAGCGCCCAGCGCACCAGAGAGCGGCGCAAGCGCCAGTGAAGCGGCGATCAAAACGCCACACCCGATCCAGGCGGCGGTTGCCGGCGTCCCTGGCTGTTCGAGCGCATTGAAATAGAGCGACAGGATCATGCCGGGGGCGCCGAGCGCCGCGCCGATGCAGAGAATGAGCGCCACCGCCGCCGCCGGACGAAATGCCTCGCCGAATCCAAATGGCACGACGATGAAAGCGCTTCCGCCAAGCAGCAACCCCGTCACAAGCGCCCCGGCAAAGGCATAGCGCGCTGCATCCGCAACGCGCCGCGCGACCGTCTCCGCGTGCTGTCCGGCGAGACGGGGCAGCAAGATGTTCGTGAGTGTGGTAGGCAACATCAGCACCACATCCGCAAAGACGACTGCGATTGAATAGATGCCGGCCTGTGCAATCGACGACGTGCCGCTGACGATGATCAGGCTGCTGCGCAGAAACAGGAGACCTGCCAGGTTGCCACGAAACGCCTGCAACGAGTATCGCACCATCGCCGAACGTTCTGGCGCCACGTATTCGGCAGTTCCTGCGCGGCGCAGCGCTACCGCGAACAGGACGAGGACGACGATCTGCACCCCCAGGACCGTTGCCATAACCGCTTCGAAGTGGTCGATACGCGCGATGAACAAGACCGCAAGCGCCAGCACATACAACAGCGCAGCGCTCGCATTGAGCGCGTTGGTCAACCGGATTCGGTTCAATCCGACACAGATCGCGTTGAACAGCGTTATCATGACGACAACCGGCGTCAACAGCGCAACCGAAAGCATCAACTGCCGGTCGATCAGAACATCGATCCGAAAGGTGAGCGGTACGAGCGCAATCAGCGCCATGCCGACGGCATACATCAGACTGGCGCGTATCGTCCACAACGTGTGCCGCGCAGAACGCGCGACGAAGTAGATAATGGCGCTATCCGAGCCAAGCAGGGCGATGCCGCCGATCAACGCCGACCAGGAAAGTGCGGCGGCGAGCAATCCTTTGCCTTCAGGACCAAGCAGACGCGCCTGCAATACCGCCGAGACCACCATCAATCCCAGCGTCGCCAGTCGTACCGCATAGGTCTCGACGGTCAGGCATACAACTCCTGGTTGTGCTTGCTGCGTCACGGCATATTCCTACTTCGTTGCAATCCCGCGGCGCTGCGTCATCCCATTGCGGCGCTCGTCCGTTCCTTCGGCAACAACCACGTCGGCGCTCACCGGATGCCCATCTACCGTATCTGGCGCAGAGGCTGAGTAGCGCGGGAAGAATTCATCCCTCACCGGGTCAATCGGCGCCTCCTGGTCGTTGCGCGCCACGCGCCCCATACCGGTCACCCCCGCATCCACGGTATCGACCACGCCCGGCACAGTGTGCTGGCGTCGCCGTCGGCGCCTGAACCACCGGCTCAACCCGCTGCGGCGGCTGCGCTTCCGTTCACCGCCATAGTAGTAGTAATAGTGGTCATACCCGCCCTGCTCGCGTGTCACCCGGTTCAACACCACACCCTGCGGCTCCACCCCCGCCTGGAGCAATTGATCGCAGGCGCGACGCAACTGACTGGTGCGCGTGGCGTCTGCCAGCACCACCAGCAGGGTGGCATCGCAGATATGCGCGAGCGGTATGGCATCGGCAACGGCAAGGATCGGCGGGCTGTCGAACACCACAACGTCGGCCATACGCTTCAGTTCGTCGATCAGGTCGAGCATTTTCTTCGAGCTGACCATCACTGCCGGATCGGAGGGGACCGGCCCGCTTGGCAGCACGAGCAGGTTCTCCACACCAGCGGCGATCATGTGGTTGTACAGGCTATCCGACGGATCACGCACCAGCGCCGTCGTAACGCCGCGCAGATTGGCGTGGCGGAAGAAATGGTGCAACGACGGACGGCGCAGGTCGGTGTCCACCAGAATGACGCGCTTGCCGGAGCGGGCAATCGCCAGCGCCAGATTCGCCGCCGTTGTGCTCTTCCCTTCGCCGGGGCTGCTGCTCGTCACCAGCAGCGTGCGCAGCGGCTTCTCGAACCGCGCGATCTCCAGTTTGACGCGCAGCATCTGGTAGGCTTCGGCAACCTGCGCAAAAGGGTCTTTCAGCATCACCAGTTTGTCCGACGGCTCGGCGCCATCGATCCGCCCAATCGCCGCCAGCATGCCGACATGCGCGGCATTCGCCACGTCCTCGGCGGAACTGACCCGATCACTGAGGTACTCGATCAGGAGCGCCAGTCCGATTGCCAGCAACAGACCGGCAAATGCCGCCATGCCGGTGTTCGTGGCAATGCGCGGACGTACTGGCGTAGGCACAGGAACCGCCGACTCCACCACATTGACACTGTTCGTCAACTGCGCTTCCGCCAGTCGCACCTCTTCCAGGCTGCGCAGCACCGTGGCGTAACTGCTGCGATACTGCACCAGCGCCTCTTCCAGGCGCGCGCGGCGCACCGGATCGTCGATGCCGCGCAGCGCTGCGAGTTGCTCCTGGGTGGCATCGATATCCGCCTGGAGTTTGGCAACTTCGCTTGCGAGACTGCGCTTCGACTCGGCAAAGCGTTCGGACTGCAACTCGCGGTTTTGTTCGCTGAAGACTGCCACCATATGATTGGCGATGTCGGCAGCGCGCTGCGGGTCGATGTCTTCGACCGTCACGACGATCAACTGCGTGTCGCGGATCGGTCGGACGCGAACGCGCTCGGCAAGCGCCGACGGCGTGATCGGCAGGCTCAACTCGCGCACCACCTCTTCGAGCACCGGGCGTTTGACCAGCAGTTCAGCGTAGGTGCGCGCCAGCCGTTCCGCAGTCAGCACAGCGTTGTAGTCCGGCGAGGCGCTGCCCGCCGGCGCCTGGTTGATCAGCAGGGTGGTCGATGCTTCATAGATCGGCGTCATCCGGATGCTGACAAGATACGCCGCGCCGCCAGCGAGCGGCGTCATCAGCAGCATCAGCCAGAGCCAGCGCCAGAAGAGGTTCAGGTATCGTTGCAGGATCATGCGATGCTCACTTTGCTCATCTATCTGGCGCATTGGCGCCGCTTACATGGGCGCAATCGCATGTGTTCGCCACATCAGTGCGCATGGAAGGACACACCGCTGCGTTGCGATCGCATGCCGACTGTAGCACCGTGAGCGTTTCATAGCGTCTGCCTGTTGGACAATCGCACCTATGCCGGATGGCATATCTTCGTCACCATTCACAGCCGGATGCCGCCAGCCGCTGAAGCGCGCGCGTAGAAATCATGGTATCGAAGATCGTTTCCCCCAGGAGGATGCGTTGAACGGCATCTGCCAGATCGTCGATAGACGCAGCGGCGGACAGATACCCATGGACGCCGATCCGGAGCGCTTCAAGAAGACATGGCGGGTCGTCGACGGCGGAAATGATAGCGACCCGAATACCGGGCAAGGCGCGGAACGCCTGACGCGCAACGGTCAGTCCGTCGCCCTGCGCCAGCGAAATGCCGAGCAACGCCAGATCGAAACGCAGTCGTCGCACATACTCCAGCGCCACACGACTGTTATCCGTTTCGGCAATCACCGTCACTTGCGGAAGACGTTCGAGCACGGAGCGGCACAGCAAACGCTCCGGGTCGGGCGCAGCAACAAGGGTGCGCACGCGATCCGGCAGCGGCGCTTCTGCATGATTCATAAGGTCCTCACAACCTGGTGTCTTCGTTTCCCCGGAGACAACCGACGTGAACGCTGCATGCATCGTAGCGCATCATGGTATCAATGCGCGTCTGCTATGCGGGTTATGCGTCGGATATGTCGGGTGGCGTATGGAACGAGGCGAGAGGTGAGAGGCGCGAGGCGTTTCAGGTTGAAGGTTGAAGGTTATATGTAGGGGCGCGGCGGCGCCGCGCCCGGCGGCGTGCCCGGCGATCGCACGCCCGACGGCGGCGCGTCCAGGCGGGTGACGCACAGGGTACGTCGAAGGTGGGAAGGTAGAAAACGCCCCCGCCCCTCGAGGTCTCTGCCGCCGATCTCGCGCTGTGATGAAACAACGCTGGCGGAACGTTCTCCGCCTGCGGCATGCGCGTTGCTCGACCTCAAGGGGCTTGGGGCAGGTGCGCACGTTGCAGGTTGAGGATACCAGGCGGAAAGGTTCTCTCACTCCTCACTCCTCACTCCTCATATGCAGCAACTCTTTACCTCAAATATGCGTTGATATATACTGTTTTCTGCTGTTGTGCCACCTGGCGCTCTGTGGCGCAGCTGAACGGCAGATCGTTGAGCAGCAGAGGGCAACGTGGTATGCTGAACTGGTCAGACGTCAGGTACAAGTTGACGCTCGGGGTTGGCAGCCTCGCCGTCGCTGGCATGTTGGCGGAGCGGTGGCAGAATGTGCTTTCGGTCTGGGTGATCCTGGTGATCGCGCTGCTGCCGCTTGTAGTGTTCGTGTTCGTCCGCCCCGGCGAACTGCCGGACCGGGGCATCCGCATCGCCCATGTCGCCGCGTCGGTCTGGTATGTCGTCTCAGCGATCGGGTCGCTAGTCTCCCTTGCTATGGTTCAGCCACTGCCCCGAGGGTGGCCAGTGTATCCGTTATTCGTGGTGGTCGGGGCGCTGCCATGCGCCATTGTGTTGTACCGGGCGATGATCGGGCGCTACTAGCATCGAGGATCGCTTCATCGATATTGGCGGGTCGGCGAACGACTGTATCCTGTTGGGTGAACCTGCATCGAGCGCGGCCTCCCGATAACCGATGTATCCCATCCTTCCCCTGCCACCCCGACGTTGATGCTGAGCGGGCAGGTCCTGCGCGCAGCACTGGATGGCCGCCTAATTCCTGGTTCCTGGTTCTCGGTTCCTGGTTCTCCCGCTCCCTAACCCCTCACCAACCCCAACTCCAGCGCCCGCACCGCCGCCTGCGTGCGGTCCGACACGCCGAGTTTGGCGATGATATGCTCGACGTGAACCTTGACCGTTCCTGGACTGATGACCAGTTCGCGGGCGATCTCGCGGTTTGTCTTGCCCTGCATCAGCAGACGCAGCACCTGCTGTTCGCGTGGCGTCAGCGGCTCGATCAGCGGCGCTTCATCGCCCGGCGTCGCATGCGCCAGCCGCCGCAGGGTTTGCAGCACCAGATCAGGGTTCAGGAACGCCTCGCCGCGTAACACCTGCCGCACCGCGCCGATGATCTCGCGCCGGCTTGCGTCCTTCAACAGGTACCCGGCGACGCCAGCGCGCAACGCCTCCATCAGCGCATCCGGTTTCGCCTGCACAGTCACGATAATAATCCTGATGGCGGGATGCAACGCCTTGATCCGTCGCGTCGCCTCGATGCCGTCCATCACCGGCATCTGCAAGTCCATCATCACCAGGTCTACCGGATGGCGCGCAACAAAATCGAGCGCTGCGGCGCCGTCGTCGGCCTCGCCAATGACCTCGACGCCCGGTTCGCGCATCAGCACTGCCGACAATCCGGCGCGCGCCAGTTCGTGATCGTCAACGATCAGGATGCGCGCAGATGACGATGAATTTCGTGCAGTCGGGTTGAACGTCATGACGCTTCGCCTTCCTCTGTACTACGTTTTTGGTCATTGCTGAGAAGGGCGGGAAAGGTTATCCAGAGGGACAAGAATCACAATCCTGGTCCCGCAATCAGGGCGGCTCTGAATATCGATCATACCCCCCAGCAACGCGGCGCGCTCGCGCATGCCCGTCAGTCCGAAGCATCCTGCGGCGGCGTGCTGTGGATCGAAACCGCGCCCATCATCGACGATTTCCAATCGCGCCTGCGACCCGGTGCGTTCCAGCGTCACCTGCACCCGACAATGTCCCGCGTGTCGCCGAATGTTCTGAAGCGCCTCCTGCGTCATCCGAAAGAGCGCCAGTTCGACATCATCCGGCAACAGACCAACATCCATCACGCGGGTGGTTACCTGCCACCCATCGCGGTGCAATGCCATTGCTTCAGCAGCGATCGCCTCCGCCAGACGACATGCGTCCAGGGGGGCGGGCGCCGCTCCGGCGATCAGCCGGCGCACCTCATCGGCGGCGCGACGTGTCAGTTCTATCGCCTGTTCCAGCGCCGCGCGCACCTCCGCCGATCGCGGACGATAGGCGCCCGTCAACGCCTGAAGATGCAGGCAGGCAGCCGTGATCTGTTGCGCTACGCCATCGTGCAGTTCACGGGCGATCCGACGCTGCTCGGCGTGGCGCGCTTCGGCTATCATGCTGCGCAGAAAATGGATCTCCGCTTCACGCTCGGCAAGGATCTGTAACAACCGCTCGCGCTCTATGTGCCACTGTTCGGATGCGGTTTGCGCTCGATCGAACCGAAACGATGCGCGTCGTCTGGATGCAGGAGTGAGGGTGGTCATTTGATGTGTCATAGTCGTTCTGCGTCGTTGTGCTCGAATAAACTACGCTGCAATTATACCCTGGTAAACCAGCGGACATGATTGCGAAATGTATGCTAAAGATGGTCAAAACCCGGTTATTTATGGTGATATATAGTACATTTTATGCATACTATGCTTCTTCGTAATGTTGTCATCAAATCGTAAGAGTATGTCATTCACAGCGTTTCAATATCATCACACGTTGACAGACCATAATTATCTTCGTTATCACGCAGTCTGTTCCGTGCGGGGGCAGGCGCGAGGGACCTGCCCCTGGTTCTGATACTACCGTGCAGTCAGGCAGACAAGATGTTCGAGCGCCCGGTTTGCAAGGCGTAACGATCTACGACGCGCGTTGGCAGTCGTGGACGCACTGTTGGGGAGGCGAAGGCATTGGGGGAGGCGAAGGCATTGGGGGAGGCGAAGGCATTGGGGGAGGC
>NZ_JBYNRX010000071.1:0-13588 GCF_057785375.1 Roseiflexus sp. | reverse complement strand
CTGAGAACCGAGAACTGAGAACTAAGAACTGAGAACTAAGAACCTGGTTTCCTGGTCTCTACTCCTCTCTCGCCGCTTGCCCCTGACCTTGCGCCTTTTACCTTTTGCCTTTTGCCTTTTGCCTTTTACCTTTTACCTTTTGCCTTTCGGCGCTTGCCGGGTAGGCGAAGGCACTGCCTTCGCCCGCCCAGACAGGCGCTTAGTGCCTCATATCGCCGCGCGCGAAGATGCTGGCTACATAGTTGAGCACATCGGTTGCGCTCTGTTCGTTATAGCCGAAATCGCGGATCAGGCGCGCCTTGACCACGTCGATCTTCTCCTGGGTATCCTTATCGATGACCCGCGAGACGAGCGACGTAAGTTTGATCGAGTCCTTCTGGTCCTCGAACAATTTGAGTTCGAGCGCCTTGTGCAACCGCTCGTTCGTCTTGTAATCGAACGTTTTGCCCTCAATCGCCAGGGCGCCGATGTAGTTCATGATCTCGCGGCGGAAGTCGTCCTTGCGGCTTTCGGGGATGTCGATTTTCTCCTCGATCGAGCGCATCAGCCGCTCGTCCGGCTCCTCGAACTGGCCCGTGAACTTGTTACGCACCCGCTCGCGCTGCGTATAGGCTTTGATGTTGTCGATGTAGTTGGCGCAGAGACGCTTAATCGCTTCCTCATCGGCGCTGATGGCGCGCTGCACTTCGTTCTTCACGATCTCGGTATACTCCTCTTTCACCACCGAGAGCAGATCGCGGTAGCGCTTGCGATCCTCCTCCGAGGTGATAAGCGCGTGGTTCTTCAGCCCATTCTCGAGTTCGTTGAGCACCATAAACGGGTTGATATACCCATCCGCCTGATAGTTGACCAGCGCATTCGAGATTTTATCCTGGATGTAGCGCGGGCTAATGCCCTGCATGCCCTCGTTGGGCGCTTCCTTGCGCAGTTCTTTGATATTGTCCTCGGTGAAGCCAGGCAGCGTGCGCCCATTGTAGAGCTTGAGCTTCTGCAACAGGGTCAGGTTTGGCTTCTTCGGCTCATCGAGGCGCGTCAGCACAGCCCACATCGCCGCCACTTCGAGCGTATGCGGCGCGATATGCACCTTGACCCGCTTCTTGTTGAAGTCGCGCTCGTAGATCTTGATCTCGTCGCGCAGGCGGGTGATGTACGGAATATCGATGCGGACGGTGCGGTCCTTGAGCGCTTCCATAAACTCGTTGTTTTCGAGGCGGCGATACTCCGGCGAGTTGGTATGCCCGATGATCACCTCATCGATATCGGTCTGCGCGAACTTCTTCGACTTGATCTTGTGCTCCTGCGACGCGCCGAGCAGGTCGTAGAGGAAGGCGACATCCAGTTTGAGCATCTCGATGAACTCAATGATGCCGCGGTTGGCGATATTGAACTCGCCGTCGAAGTTGAACGCGCGCGGGTCCGAGTCCGACCCATAGATCGCAATCTTGCGATAGTTGATATCGCCCGTCAGTTCGGTCGAATCCTGGTTCTTCTCATCCTTCGGCTGGAACGTCCCGATGCCGATCCGGTCCTGTTCGCTAAAGACGAGGCGCCGCACTCGCACATGGCGAATGACCTGGCTCCAGTCGCCCTGGTAGCGCAGCATGAGATCGCGGAAGTTGAAGCGACACGACGGACAGAGGTCGCCGACGATGTGGATGGCGTACTCGCCGTTATAGCCGTCGGTCAACTCCTCAATAAAACGCTCGCGCGTCTCCGCCGGAATGAGGCGCAGCGGCTCCTCGTGCATCGGGCACTTTTCCCACTCCGACTCCGGCACCTGCCGCCAGTCCCAATTCTCGGAGTCGATCACGCCCATGTACCAGTCGAAGGTATAGAGCGCGCCCGCCTCCGCTTTCGAGTAGTGCTCAAGCCCGCGCTTCAAACGCCGGACGATGGTGGACTTGGACGAACCAACCGGACCGTGGAGCAGAAGCACGCGCTTTTCGGTGCCATACCCCTGCGCTGCGGCTTTGAAGAAGTTGACCAGCCGCATGAGCGGAATTTCGAGACCGAAGATGGCATCGTCGGCGTCGAACGAGGGGTCGCTGAAGAAGTGATAGCGGATCAACTTCTTCTTGGCGTCAATGAACTCTTCGTACCCATACGACATAATCATGTCGTAGATACGCTGAAACGCATTGCGTGTCACCTTCGGATTGCGGGCGACAATGTCCAGATAATCACCGAAGGAGCCGGTCCAGTTCAGTTCCCGAAACGTTTTCAGGTCCTGGAGCTCGACCACCCGCTGCAGCAACGAAACGCCGCTCTGGATTGTCATGAATCATCCTCCTGGTTGATTGCCGCCATTCGCGCGCCGTGCGAATGCCTGCGGCAAAATGGACCGATTGCAACAGCCTGTGCTGCCGCTGTCGGTCGGGTATCTGTGGTCCTGATAATGTGCATTGACTCCAACTGTAGATGGTGCGCTGCCCCAACGAAGAGATGCGGTTCATCGCAGATCTCTGCACCCGCTGGTCGCTGCACCGATACAGCCAGACATCTCAGGGGGCGGGTAGGAGGCCTGGTATTCCAGGTGTTGATCATTATAGCAATCTGCGTATTGAGCGTCAAGAGAATATTACAGGAAAATCGGCGGATTGCAAAACAAATTTTCGCCATTGCGCTACGACGCATCGTGCGTAAACGGGAACACGCGCACGATGTCGCCGATCCCGGCGCCCAGGGTTTGCGCGGCATTGCCATTGCGCACGGCGATCTCCAGGTGATCGCTGCTGCCGATCAGCGCAACCAGCGCGCCAATCGGCACATCGGCGTAGGTCCGGTACAGGCCTTCGATCCGTTGCCCGATCAACTGTGCGACCATGCGCTCGCCAACCCCCGCTTCCTTCAGGTGATTCAGCGTGATATTGGTAATGCAGTTGCCGAAATGGTCGATGTGGATGATCCGCCCGACGAGTTCGCCGTGCCGTCCGCGCGACGGTTGCTCGAGGACGGCTTCGACGATCTCCGCGCACCGCTCGCCGAACTCCGCCGGCGGAACGCCGAGGGTGAGGTGCGCCGCCACTGGCGCGAATACGTCGCGCCCGTGGAACGTGCTGCTGACATGCGGCAACCAGTAGCGCGCCTCGGTCAGGTTGTAGACGGCGCACTTTTCCGCGCCCCATCGTGCGATCGCTTCGCGCCATGCATACGTCAGCACGCCATTGTCCGGCGCGACATAGGCAGCGACCGGGGTCGTCAGAATGATCCGGCGCCGTTGACTCCCAACCCCAGGATCAACGACCACCACGTGGACCGTTCCCGGTGGGAAGAAGGCGCCGAAGGTCTGCACGATGTAAGCGGCCTGGTGAACGTCCTGCGGTGCAATCTGATGGGTGATGTCCACGATGGTCGCTCTGGGCGCAATTCCGAGAATGACCCCTTTCATGATGCCGACGTAACTATCGGCCAGCCCGAAGTCGGTTGTCAGGGTGATGATTCCTGATGGTTGCATACGCCACCTCGTCATGATCGCTCCACTTCCGCCTGCAATCGACCAATGGACGCTTCGGCGTCCGACAGTTCGCGCTGGGTCGTCAGCAGATGGTCATGCTGGGTATAGACGAAGCGAGTGTAGGGGTCGATGGCGTCGCGGATGCGGGTGATCATGCGGTCGAGTTCAGCATTGAACTGGCGTTCCATCGTTTCGGTGAGCGTCTCGCGCAGATCGGCGACGCGCTGATGGAACTGGCGTTTGATCTGGCGCCGCTTGTTCGGGATGATGTACAACCCGCCGAGCGCCAGCACCCCGGCGACCAGCACGCCGGTCACGTCGAGCAGGGCGCTGTGCAGCAGCAGCACCAGCAACGTTCCGATCCCAAGTGCGCCGGCGCCCACCAGCGTCGAACCGGCGATTGCGGAACGCACCTCCTCGGTCAGCGCCTGCGCTTCCGCCTCGCGGTCGTAGGTGGCGACGACCTTTTCCGCCTCGCGGGCCACCGTTTCGATCAGCGCATTCCGGTTGTACTCGAAGGTCCCGCCGATCTCGCCGATCAGTCCGCTGCGCTGCTGCACCGCCCGTTCGCGGCGCAGATACTCCATGACCCCCTGCCACATACGCAGGTTCTTTCCCACCATCCAGTCGATGAGCGCCTGCAAGCGCTCTTCGATCTGTTGCGGCACGTCGGCGACGACATCGCGCGCAAATGTTTCACTGATCTCCTGCTGATGACGAACCAGGTTGAACAGATTGCTCACACGGATGGTATCATCGAAGAACTGCATGCCGCGGAGCTCGAACTCGTTGAGAATATTGGCGACATCGGCGCGATGGCGCTGGAAATCGTCGGCAAGATCGCTGCGGAACTGCTCGAGTTGCCGTTCGATATTCTCAATCGCGGCAACATCGTCGCGCAGCGCCGTCAGGCGATCCTCGACGGCGACCAGGTAGCGTTCCGCCAGTCGGCGCGCCACGCCGAGCGGCGAGAGGAGTTTCAGCCGCACACGCTGCTCTTCGTCGAGGGTCTCACTGATATACCGTTCGATCTCCGGGAAGCGACTGGCATCCCACAATGCCTGGTCGTCGCCGTCGCGCGCCTGGCGCGCCAGCCGCGCCGAGACGGGGAAGATTTCTGGACGGATGCCAAACAGGTCTTCGGCGTGCCTGCCAACGAATGTGACCACTTCGGCCAGACCGGCGTCATCGAGCAGGTCGGCTTTGTTGACAATGATCACGACCTTTTTGCCCCAATCGCGGATGAGTTCGAGAAAGGCGCGTTCACTGGCGGAAAACGGCTGAGTGGCGGATGTAATGAACAGCACCAGGTCGGCGCGGGGAATGAAGTCGCGCGTCAACTCTTCGTGGCGCCGGATGATCGCATTCGTGCCCGGCGTGTCTACAATTGCCATGCGGCGCAGCACCTCGGCAGGGAAACGGTGCTCGACCAGCAGCGCGCCGCTGACTGCTTCACCCGGCGTGTCGCCATAGCGCAGCACCGTAATCCGGTCGGTCGTCGGAGTCACCCCCTCGGCGACCACCGGCGCTCCCAGGAGTGCATTGATGAAACTCGACTTGCCCGAATTATATTCACCGGCGACGACGAGCAGGAACAGTTCGTCGAGGTGGGTGATGGTGTCATCGAGAATCCGCACATCGGCGGGCGCCACATCGACGCCGAACCGTTGCAATGCGGCGCGCAACGCCTCCAGCGCCGCGCGAATCTCTTCGAGCAGCGCCTCCTGACGCTCGGTCAGCAGTTTTCGGCGGGTCAGGAAAGGCGTCATAGCGGCACTCGCTTTTCAAGCCTGAATTGAATAGTCATCGAGGTACCGTTTGAGCAACACCACCAGACGGCTCAGATCATCGATTCGGGCGCGCATGTGGCCGATGATCTCGGTGCGTTCGCCATCGTCGAGCGTCTCGTTCGCCAGGCGGCTGACCTGATCGCCGAGCGCGCTCACCGGCACATACAGGTCGCGCAGTACGAGCGACAGCGCCTGCGGCGCGGTCAACTCCGCCCAGGGATGCGAATCGGACCCCTGATGATGCTCAGCCATCGGCATCCTCCCCACGAGATGCGTCATTATCGCCGGCACGCGGTTGGCAGAAGCGATCAAACCATTCCAGGATGCGGCGCATATGATCGGCGCGATGATCCGGTTCGCCGGTGCGGGTCAGTTCGTGCCCCTCGCGCGGGTAGCGCACGAATTCGACGATCTGCTTGCGCCGCCGCAGGAAAGCGAACAACTGCTCTGCCTCGCTGATTGGCACGCGGTAGTCGCGCTCGGCATGCAGAATGAGCAGCGGTGTGGTAATACGGTGGGCATATGCCAGCGGCGAATGTCGCCAGAGCAACTCGTGGTTCTCCCACGGGAACCCTTCAAAGACCAGTTCGACCAGTTCGTGCGCATCGCTGGTGCTGTGCTGCGTCAGCAAATTGTAGACGCCGCGCGCTGCGGCGGCGCAGGCGAACCGATCGCTGTGCGCGATCAGCCAGGCAGTCATGTACCCGCCATACGAACCGCCGGTAACCGCTATGCGGCGCGGATCGATGTATCTGCGCGCAATCAGCGCGTCGATCCCGGCGTGAATGTCGGGTGCGTCGGCAAACCCCCAATTCGCCTGCGTCGCCAGGCGCCAGGCGTTGCCATACCCATCGGAGCCACGCGGGTTGCAGAAGAAGACCACATACCCGCGTGCTGCGGCGGTCTGCCACTCGTGCCACATGCTGCGCACGCCCGGTCCCCACATCAGATGGGGTCCGCCGTGAATATAGACCGCGAGGGGATAGCCGCCGGGCCGCGCCGGGTCGAAATCGGGCGGATGGATCACCCACCCCTGCACCTCGTGTCCATCCGGCGCAGTGTAGACCAATTCCTTGAACGGAGCAACGATCCGTTCCGCCAGCAACGGCGCGTTGAATGCGGTCAACCGGCGCTCGACGCCACGCGCATCGCGGGCGTACAACTCACAGGGGTTAGCGGCATCCCCCGCCACAAACGCAACCGTCCCGTCGCTGCCGACATCGAACTCGGCGATGACACGGTCATCGGGCATGTGGGCAAGCCGTTCGCATCTGCTACCGTCCAGCGCGACGCGCCACAGCGGCTGCGCGCCGCGCAGCCCGGCGAGGCACAGTAATCCATCACTCCCCGGCAACCAGTCGAAAGCAGCGATGTTGAGGTCGGCGGCGGCGGTCAGATCGCGCAGCTTGCCGCCGGAAGCGTCCATCACGACCAGCGACGTCGCCGAAGCGAACGGTTGACCTTCGGGCGAGCGCAGGCATGCAATCCAGCGTCCGTCCGGCGATGATTGGGGCGCAAAATGGGTAAATCCGGGCGTCGTAAGGCGCTGCGGATCGGCGCGTCCTTCCGCCAGAACCGGCACGCGCAGCACATCGAAGAAGAAGAACTGCGAGTCCCCTTCCGGATCGCGCGTCGCGGTCGTCAGCACCGCCTGACCGTCCGGCATCCACACTGGCGCGCCAAGATCGAGGTCGGCGTCGGTAATGCGGCGGGGCGTCGGCACAGGCGCATCATCATCGACGGGAACCTCGACGACATAGATCTGCGCGTAGTGGTCGTCGAAGAACTCGACGCCGGCGCGGTAGGGGAGGCGCCGCACCACGCGCGGGTCGAAGCGGCGCTCTTCCTCGTATTTGCGGCGCTCAGCCTGTTGTTTGCGCGTAAACGCATCGGTGGCAGAGGCAGGTTTGAAGCCTTCCCCGCCAGGTTCCGGCTTGTCTGCATCCTCGCTTGCGCGCTCAGCGGCATTCAGGCGCGCGAGGAACGCAATCCGCCGTCCATCGGGACTCCACGCCGGGTCACTGACCCCCTGCGGCAGCGAAGTCAGGCAACGCGCCTCGCCGCCATCGCGCCGCAGCACATAGAGTTGCGGTCGATCATCGCCGCGCACACCGACGAACGCCAGCCAGCGTCCATCGGGACTCCAGCGCGGGGCGGAGTCGTTCGTCCCGGAGGTGAAACGGCGCGGCGAACCGCCGTCGGTTGGCGCGATCCAGATCGAACGGTGGTTGGCATTCGCCGGGCGATCAATCGTCACCCGCACAAAGGCGATCTCGCGGCCATCCGGGCTGACCTGTGGATCTTCGAGCCAGCCGAGGCGATAGAGGTCGTCAATGTCGAAAGGAGCAGCATTCTTTTGCACAGATGGGTCCTGCACCGGATCAACTCACTCGCATCACATTTTGCGTGCGCAGACAGCCGGCATATCTTGCAGCGATCAGCGATCCTGCCACGCGGGAACATCGAACAGCGTGGAGGCGCGGCGCAACTCACGAAACGTCTGGCGATCAACTGCACTTTCGCCGAGGAAGTAGAGCACGCCCACCGGTACGTCGTACCGGTAACGCTGGCGCATCCAGCGCCCCTCGGCGCCCTGGCGCAGCACATCGATCAGCCAGGCGGCGGCGTGCTCATCGTAGCGCTCGGCAATGATCCAGACAAACTCATCGCGGCGGAAGGTGCGCGCCATGCGCTGCCGTGCATCGTTCAAACTTTCCTCCGGGGTCGGCGGTTCGATGCTCGACGGCAGGCCATTGCGCGGAGCGAGCAGAGCGGACATAGACATTCTCCCACACTATCGTCGTGTTGGCGGTATCATTATACCATTGTTGGGGCGGGTCTGAGACCCGCCCTGACGGGATGGGGCGAGGTGGGGGAGGGGCGGGTCTCAGACCCGCGCCGACGGGATGGGGCGGGGGATACGGGGCGACCACGGGTCGCCCGAACGCCGGACATGGCGGACGTGCCGGGTAGCCGCCGGGGGCATAGCGGGGGCATCCGTCCAGACGTACATTGACGCATCCGGCGCTCCCGTGCTACAATGGTAGCGTGCCGGCGTAGCTCAGCTGGCAGAGCAACTGTCTTGTAAACAGTAGGTCGCGGGTTCGAATCCCGCCGCCGGCTCCACGGCGCCAGAACCCCTGAAGCATATCAGGGGTTTTTTTAGCGCCAGAAGCGCGCCACCAGGTTGGCAATAATTGTCAGCGCCAGGCTGAGGAGCAGCATCGTCCCGATCGGGACGAAGATGCGCACATTTTCGCGCTCGATGAGAATATCCCCCGGCAATCGCCCCAGCCACGGCGCCTTTCCCGCAAACAGTAGCAACGCGCCGATGACGATCAACACCACGCCCATGCCGATCAACAGGCGTCCAATGTCGCCCATAGCGAAACCTCCCGCTGCAAAAGTCGTTCTCTGTACATGATACGAGGTGTGGCGGGCGTTTGTTCTGGTACGGCGCCGCGTATTTGACTCCCCCGCATCCGCACGGGTACAATAGCGCCAGGTCCACCATTGCGGTTGCGTCCGATGTCTGGTGTCATCGCTTTTGACCTGCATATGATCGATGCTGGCGGCCGCTACCTGATCAGCGCCGCTGCGCCAGGGGTGGCCAGCGATCTGCCGCCGCGCCCGCTGCCTCTCGCCTTCGATCCAGGTGCGCTGCCGCCGCGCACCGACATTGTGGCGTGGGTGCGTCAGGCGCAGGTGCCGCGCTTGCGCGGCGGCGAGGAATTGCGCCGGGCGCGCGAAGTGGGCGGAGCGCTCTTTCAGACGGTCTTTGCTGGCGAAGTGCTGGCACAGTATCGCGCGGCCTGCGCCAGACTCGCACCACAGCAACGGCTCGCGGTGCGGTTGCGTCTCCCCGCTGCGCTCGATGCCATTCCCTGGGAATTGCTCTATGACGCCGAAAATGATGAGTTCCTGGCGCTGGCGCAGCAGGCGACCCTGATTCGCACTCCTCTAATGCCGCGCCCTATTGAACCGCTGGTCGTCGACGGTCCGCTGCGAGTCGTGGCGGTCTTTGCCAGCCCGCGCGGTGCGCGCCCGATTAACGTTGATCGCGAACTGAAGCGGATTGAAACGGCGCTGCGCGACCCGATCCAGCGTGGCCAGACTCAACTGGATGTGAGACGCGGACCGGGGACGCTGGACTCATTACGGCGCCGGCTGAATCAGCCGGTGCATGTGCTGCACATTCTGTGCCATGGCGATCTGGATGCCGAACGCGGCGAAGGCGTTCTGCTATTCGAAGACCCGCAGGGCGATGCCGAACCAGTGAGCGCCGGGTCGCTGCGGCTCAACCTGGAGAAGCAGCGGGGCCAGACGCGCCTGGTGCTGCTGAACGCCTGTCTGGGCGCGGTGAGCGGCGGCGATGATCCGTTCGGCAGCGTGGGTGCGGCGCTGGTGCGCGGCGGCGTGGCGGCAGTGATCGCCATGCAATTCGAGATTGCAGCGGATAGCGCGGCAGAACTGGCGCGGGTCTTCTATGCCGACCTCGCCGATGGCCATCCGATCGACATCGCCCTGACCGAGGCACGGCGCCATCTGTATGGCTTCGACACCTTCCACCTCGATTGGGCGATCCCAGTACTGCTGATGCGCGGCAACGATGGCGCGCTGTTTACCCTGGCACAACGCGCAACGCCGCAGCCCATCCCCTCACCCGCCGCGCTCGAACAGCAGTGGCGCACGGCGTTATCTGCATCCTTTCGTGACGACTGGGAGCGCGCCGTGACGCTGCTCAGCGAGATTGCCGCCGCCGACCCGAACTACCGTGATGTGCAGGCGCGCCTGGCGGAGGCGCGGCGGCAGGTGGAGTTACAGGCGCTCTACCACGACCTGCTGGCGCTCAGAGATGATGGCGACTGGCGGCAGTGCTCGGCGGGCTCGACGACCTGCAACGGCGCGCGCCAGGGTATCCAGACCGGCAGAACCTGCGCGCCTGGGCTGAAGCGCAACGCCGCCGCACGGAACGCTATGATGCGGCGCTGGCAGCCTGTAAACGCGGCGACTGGCAGGCTGCGGCGACTGAACTTGAGGCGCTGCTGGTCGACGCGCCGGATGACGACAAGGCGCAGCAGTTGCTGGACCACGCCCGCGCGCAGATTGCCGCGGAAGAGCGTAAGCGGCGCTACGGTGTGTTCTTTGACCAGGCGCGGGCCCGGAATTATGTCCGCGCCATCGATCACCTGGAAATGCTCTTGACTAAGAAGGGGGATGCAAGGGGGAAAGCCTTCCCCCTTGCCCGCGCCATGATCCTGTCGAAGGGGCGTTTGCCGCGTCTGGATGCCTTTTTTCCTCACCCCCCGGACCCCCTCTCCAGCGACGCTGGAGAGGGGGAGTTGGGGCGCCCCGATGCCTCAAGCGGGCGATGCGACGTGAGAGCTTGCCGGAAACACACATTCAGTCATCAGGCGGATGCCAGCCCGCCAGCACCCAATAGCTCCGAACGGTCAGTGCATCCGGATCATCGCTCAGATGCAGCGCGGCGACCGTCGCACGCCCGGTTGGCGTCAGCCCTTCAATGCGGATGCCGTCGTCTACCCAGGCGAAGTGGTCGTGCCATTTCTGTGTGCGGGGATTGAAGAGCGGCACTCGCACACCGCTTATCGGGTCCACAGCGTCGATCTTCGCAGCTTTATGGCTGTTGCAGAGCGGACACGCAAGTCAGAGATTGGATTCATCATCGCTGCCGCCGTTGGCAAGCGGGATGATGTGCTTGATCTCAAGGCGCGCCATGACGAGCTGCTGCGGGCTGAGGCAATACCCGCAACGGTGGCGCGCAGCGATGCGCACACGCTCTTCGACATCAGCGGGAATGCGAGCGCGGCGCATTGCGTTCACTCAGCGGCGGTTTCAATCCGCGATCAACCGCAACCTTCAGCGCCTGCGCTTTGCGGATCATGCCGCGCCGGTAGATGCCCATCAGACTCTCGAGCTGACCGCGCTCTTCGGCGATCAGCCCGCCTTCGCGCTGGGCTGCCAGCAGGTGATGAAGCCTGGTTTGCTGCTCCTCCGGCATCTCCAGGTCGCATAACGCCAGCACCTGAGCGTCGGACAACAGCTCAATGGGGACCTCGGTTGCTGCGCGGTCGATCCACTCAAACAACACATCTTCGATGCGGCGATGGCTCTGCAGCGCGATGGCGCGCGCGCTTTCCACAACCGGTTCGGGCAGATCGAGGACAAAGGTTTCGCTCATAGACGATCTCATCAAGGCGCATCATAGCTGCAATCATTATACCATCGTCATATGCTCACGCCTGACGCTGAACCGTCGGGGTGACCGCACCAAGGGCGCTCACGCACCCTGATTCTGGAGACGCCGGTCGCCAACCCCGCAACGACTGGGCTTTGTGCGGTCAGTGCGAGCATGTTGATGGCGTAGATAACGCACGTGATGAACATATGTTCACAATATATGGAATTGCGTCTCAGTTGCTCACAATCGGCGCCTGCCGCAGCCATTGCGCTTCATTCAATTGCGCCAGCATGAAGTCTGCCAGGTCGGATCGGGTCAGTTTGAGGCTTGGCGAAGGATTGCCGAAGAAAGCCCGCACGTTGCCCGTTGCTGGCTCATCGGTCAGGCGCGGTACGCGAACGGCTACCCAGTCCAGGTTGCTGGCTTCCAGCACAGCCAGTTGCTGCTCGCGGTCGCTGAAGACATCCTTCAAAAACACCTTCAGCAGGGCGGAAATCAGGTTGAAGCCGCGCTTGTCCTGCGGCACGGCAATCCCGGCCACCGAAACCACCACCAGCCGTTTGACGCCGTGTTTTTGCATAGCGTTCACGATGTTGCGGGTGCTTTCCGCCGCCACGACCATCGGCTTGCCTTTCGGACCGAGAACGCTCAAAACGGCCTCGCTCCCTTTCACTGCCTCTTCCACGTGTGCGGGATTCAACGCATCCCCGGTCATGACGGCCAATTGTTCGTGCGTGACGCCCAACTTCGCGGCGTCGCGCACGAAGGCGGTCACGGTATGCCCGGCTTGCAGGGCTTTTTCCACCAGCAACTTGCCCGAAGCCGAAGACGCTCCGAAAATGGTCAGTTTCACAGGCGCTCCTTCGCAACGTTTTCCAGGATGTGCGTGATGACCTCCGGCGACTGCGCGCCGCTAAAGGCGTAGGTATCATTGATGACCGTGATTTTCATGCCAGCCTCGCTTGCACATACGAATGAAGGTGCTCCGCCGCGCGGCGCAGCGGTTCGCCGCTGTGCTGGACACGACTGAGCAGGATGGCGCCTTCCAGGGTGGAGAGAACAAAGCCAGCGAGGTCGTCGTCGCCAGCAAATTTTTCGGCAAAGGCTGCCTGCATCTGGCGGTAAGCCTCGCGGCAGGCAGCGTTGATGCGCTCGCTGCACACCACGCTTTCAGCAGCCAGCATCATCAGGGGTCCGCCCACCGCAAATCCAGAGTCTTCCACTGCCCTGGCGATGCCAAGAGACAGCAAGCGCACCGCTTCGGCGGGATGTTCGGACTGTGACAGGCCACGCCGGATGCGCTCGGACATGTCCCCCGCAGACCACAGTGCGGTCTCGGCGCCGATCTGTTCTTTCCCATCAGGGAAGTAGTAGTACAGCGAACCTTTGGGCGCACCACTCTCGCGGATGATTTCGTTCAGTCCGGTGGCGTGGTAGCCCTGCCGCTCGAACAGTCGAGCCGCGGCTTCCAGGATGTGCTGTCTGGCGGGATTCATGACATGCGTCCTCTTTTCAGATTAACAGGAGTTACGCGGTTGCCTTACGGACGAGTCGCGTGACGGCTCTTCTTGCCTTCGGCAGAGCGGTATTTGTCTTCTTTTGAGGCACGGTGCGGCGGCAAAGCCGCCGCACCGCGCCACCTTTTTGAAAGCGCCGCGCTGCCGCAGGCTCTGGCGAAGCCAGAAAACGCGCCACCGCGTAAGTCCTGTCAGATTAACTGAATGGAGGTATTATAACGACTGGTCTATATAAAGTCAAGGGAACGAAAGGAAAACTCAGAGTCTTGCCTGCGCTGGAAGCAGTCCGGGCAGCGGGTGTGCGGCACGTCGTCTTTCTCTCGCTGATTGGCATTGAACGGGTCAAATTCGTGCCGCTTACGACACGGTACGCCGCTCGCAGTGGCGATGGTGATGACCGGATTGCATCTTTTCACTGGGTGCAGGCATGATGTGTCAGGAAGCGACGCTCCGGCTGCCAGCGATTGAAATCGCTCCCGGTAGTCCTGCGGCCGACCGTCCGCCTGCGCGGACGGGAACGGCGGCGTCCACGCAGGTGGACGCCCGGCGGAACGTCTGCCTGGCGCGACTTCAGTCGCCAGCTGAGGTGCAGCACAGTAGGGACGCGCTTGCTTGCCGCCTGACA
>NZ_JBYNRX010000070.1:0-23255 GCF_057785375.1 Roseiflexus sp. | reverse complement strand
CTCTACGCCGCCGGGTGGTTCCACAATCACCACACTCCCGTGGATATGATTGGGCGTCACCACGAACGCATCGATTGCCACATTCGCCGTGGTGTGGCGGGGATTTGCAGCCAATGATCACGGGCCATTTCGCCGATGGGCGAAAGTCGCACGACGCCGTTTTCCACCGCGCCGAAAAATAGTTGGCGGTTGCGGGTGCAGATGGTGACAACATACCAACCAGCGCTGCCATAATCCTATCCGCGCAAACGGGCGGTTTCAATGCGGTATCTGCATTTGAACAGAGTCATAGCATTGCCCGATGATGGATGTGAGAGCAGGATGGATGCCGTTTAGCCATATGACCGTGCGTCGTTTGCAAACGATACTATGCACCGCACCGGCGGCAATGCAGCGCAACGCCTCTACGTAGTGTTTTTGCCCGACGCCCACGCCGGAGGGCGTTTTTCGATGAAGGCGTCGATCCCTTCCTGCGCGCACGGTTCCATCATGTTGCACGCCATCGTCTCTCCCGCCAGCCGATAGGCGTCGGCGATGCCCATTTCAATCTGGCGGTAGAAGAGCGACTTGCCGTGCGCAATGGCTTCCGCCGGTCGGGCGACGATGGCATCGGCCAGGCGCTGCACCTCAGCGTCGAGATCGGCGGCGGGGACGACATGATTGACCAATCCGAGCGCCTGTGCGGTGCGGGCATCGATGAATTCGCCGGTAACGAGCATCTCGAAGGCGGCTTTGCGCCCCACGTTGCGCGACAGCGCCACGGCCGGCGTGGAGCAAAACAGCCCCACGTTGATGCCAGATACCGCAAACCTCGCATCCTCCGAGGCGACAGCCAGGTCGCACATGGCGACGAGCTGGCACCCGGCTGCCGTGGCAATCCCATGCACGCGCGCGATCACCGGCTGCAGCATGCGCTGGATCGTCAGCATCACCTGCGAGCAGCGGGCAAACAGTTCTTCATAGTATTCCTGGCTGGGGTTCGCCCTCATTTGTTTCAGGTCATGCCCGGCGCAGAAGGCTTTCCCCTGACCGGCGATCACGACCACGCGCGCCTGCGGATCGGCGGCGATGGCGTCGAGTTCCGCCTGAAGCGCGGCGAGCATTTCCTCGGAGAGCGCATTGAACTGCCGTGGACGGTTCAGGGTCAGCCGTACCACGCCGCGCGCGTCGCGGGCGACGATAACATACGGCTCGGCGGCGGGAAGGGTGGCGGTTGTTTGCATGGCAATCTCCTCTCTGTCAATGATGGACCTGATACATGTTTGACTTCACTGCAAAAAGCGGTAACCACGAAGGTAACCACGAAGGTCACCAAGGGACGCAAAGGAAATCCTTTTCGTTTTTATTCACCTTTGTGCGCTTTGTGCCCTTGGTGGTGAAGCCTTTGCGCAGTGGACTCATCCATGACTTCACTGCAAAAAGCTGTAAACCACGAAGGTCGCCAAGGGACACAAAGGAAAGGCGCTTCATGTTTATTCACCTTGGTCGCCAAGGGACACAAAGGAAAGGCGCTTCATGTTTATTCACCTTCGTGCACTTCGTGTCCTTTGTGGTTAAGCCTTTTTGCAGTGGACTCATGTTCCTAAAAGTGTGTTCTGAAAATCCCCGCTAAGGGGTGTGCGCCTGGATGCTAACACTGCTTCAGGCTATCATCAACCCCAGGAGAGGGACTCATGCAACGTGAACGCAACACAGACCGTCGTCTCGATCTGCTTCGGATCGAACTAATGTCTGCTTGGGCGTCAATTGAGGTAAACGATCTCCTGGCCGCATGGGCGCGGCAGTTGCATTCCCGCGCCTCTCCGTAGATAATATCCGTCACACAGTTCCGCTTAGCCCGGCAACGAGCAACCTATGTACGACCTTCTTATTCGCAGCGGACATGTCATTGACCCGGCAAATGATCTGGACGCTCCTGCCGATGTTGCGATCTGCGACGGGCGCATCGCAGCCGTGGCGCCGTCGCTCGATCCGGCGCAGGCGCGCGAGGTGATTGACGCCGCAGGGCAGATCGTCACCCCGGGGCTGGTCGATCTGCACACCCATGTCTATTGGGGCGCCACCTACTGGGGCATTGAGGCGGATCCGGTTGCGGCGCGCAGCGGTGTGACGACCTGGGTAGACGCGGGCAGCGCCGGCGCCTACAGTTTTCCAGGGTTTCGCCAGTTTATCTGCGCTGCCGGCCGGGTGCGCACATTTGCTTTTCTCAACCTCTCGGCGATTGGGCTGATCGCGCCAACCTGGGAGTTCGCCAACCTTGACTACTGCGACGTCGATCTGGCGATCAGGACGGTTGAGGAGAACCGCGACATCATCGTGGGGATCAAGGCGCGTATCGACCATAATACGACGCGCGGCGTCGGCATTCGCCCATTGCACCTGGCGCGCGCCCTCGCCGACCGGGTGGCGCTGCCGCTCATGGTGCACATCGGCAATGGACCGCCTCCGCTGGAAGAGATTGTCGCGCTGCTGCGCCCTGGCGACATTCTGACGCACTGCTTCACCGGCGGAACGCATCGCCTGCTCACCGCAGATGGGCGTCTCTCCCCGGTTGCGCGGGAATTGCAGCAGCGCGGCGTTCTGCTCGACATCGGGCACGGCACGGGATCGTTCAGTTACCGCACTGCTGAAGCAGCGCTTCAGGAAGGAGTGTTGCCGGATATCATCAGCAGCGACATTCACCAGATCAGCGTCCAGGGTCCGATGTTCGATCTGCCAACGACCCTCTCAAAGTTCCTCAACCTGGGCATGGCGTTGCCCGATGTCATTGATCGGGCGACGCGCCGACCGGCGCTGGCAATTGGTAAGCCCGAACTCGGAACGCTCCATCCCGGCAGCCCCGGTGATGTTGCCATCTTTCGCATCGAGGAAGGCGATTGCACCTTTTTCGACGTTGAGATGAATGCGCGTCGCGGCAATCGGCGGTTGACGTGCACCACGACAATTGTTGGTGGAATGGCGCTACCACGCATGCCAGAACGTCCACCGGCAATCTGGGCGATCCTGCCGGAGCATCAGCGGCGGATTCTTGACCGGCAATAGCGGCTGTGGCGATCGGGTCTGGGCATACATCATAATCGCTGACTAACGTGCGAACGGGTAGGCGAAGGCACTGCCTTCGCCTACCCAACTTGCTCAGGTCGGCCAAGCCCCAGTGGGGCTGCCACGAGAGCAGAATTGGGCGGCGGCGCAGAGCGATGGCATGAAGGCATACGGAGGAAATCTTGTGCGTGTGTTCATTACCGGCATCACCGGTCCGGTCGGCAGCGCCCTGGCAGACTATCTGGTAACGCTGCCTGGCGTCGAGGTTCATGCTTTCAAGCGCTGGCGGAGCGATACGCGCCCGATCGCACATCTCACAGGGCGCATCACCTTGCACGAAGGGGATATCGAAGACCCGTATTCGGTCTTGCGCGCGGTGGAGCGGGCAGCGCCCGATCGCGTCTACCATCTGGCAGCGCAGAGTTACCCCAGTGAGTCGTGGGATGCGCCAATCGTCACGATGCGCACCAACGTCGAAGGGACGATCAACCTGCTCGAGGCGGTGCGGCGCTGCGCGCCGCGCGCGCGGGTGCATATCGCGGGCACGAGCGCTGAGTATGGTTGGGTTCAGCCGGAGGAAACGCCGATTCCCGAAACGCATCCCACGCGCCCGCTCAGCCCTTACGGCGTCAGCAAAGTCGCCGCCGGATTGAGCGGTTTGCAGTACGCGGCCAACTATGGCATGCACGTGGTGGTCACCCGCTCATTCAACCACGTGGGACCGCACCAGGGGGATCGGTGCGCCATCCAGACATTCTGCCGTCAGATGGCGCTGATCGAGCGTGATCGCCAGGAACCGGTCATATATGTCGGCAATCTGGAAACGCGGCGCGATTTTACGCATACGCGCGATGTGGCGCGCGCGCTCTGGCTGCTGCTTGAACACGGCGCATCCGGCGAAATCTACAATCTCTGCTCCGGCATCGCAACCCGCATCGGCGATATTGTCGCCCTGGTGCAGCGACACGGGCGTGTGCGGACGGAGGTGCGCATCGATCCGGCGCGCCTTCGTCCGTCCGATGAACCGTTGCTCGTGGGAGACAACACGAAGTTGCGCCGGGCGACGGGATGGCAACCGCAGATCACTGTGCCAATGATCGTCGAGGAATTGATGGCGTACTGGCGGGAGCGGCTGGCATCGGACGGATAAATCCCCACAAAGGTAGACGTTTTCGGCAAGCCCTCATGCTGAATCGCCCGTTTCAGACATTCGGAAGCGCAAACCCCCTTCTCCGACGAGAGGAGAAGGGGGATGAGGGGAAAACGGGCGTCAGGACGCCCTTTTCCTTGTCAATTCTCTCGCTGTCGCTTACTGCGCTGCCGCCAGCGCCACGAACTCGATGGTCAGCACCACGTCATCACTGACATTCGCCACGAAGGGAACGCTTGGAATCTGGAGGTTGTAATCACTCCGCTTCACCGTTGTGGTGGCGATGCCAGCGAGCCGTTCGGCAGACTCGGCGCGCACCGTTGCCTCGAATGCCACCGGTCGCGTGATGTCGCGGATGGTCAGATCGCCCCGGATGGTAAAGGTAAACGGCTGATTAAGCGCGCCGCTGCCGCTCAGTCCTTCGATGCCCGTCGGCGTGAAGGTAATAAACTCGTACTGGTCGGTGTTCAGAATAAAGTTGCGGATCGCACGATCCCGATTACTGCTGTCGGTCGCAAACGTGCGGGCATTCACCCGGATCACGCCGATCTGCGCTGTCGTCAAATCGCTTGGGTTAATCGCAAGTTCACCGGCAACCTGGTTCGTCGTGCCGACCGCCTCAATCCGCTGGCCACGCAGGTCTTCGGCAATCCGAAAACTGACGGTCGACTCGTCGGATGCGATCTGATAGCGGATGACTTCATTGGGCGCAGTATCGGCAGGCGGCGCCGTTGGCGCCTCGGTTGGCGCAGCAGGCGCGGGCGGCGCCGTCGCCGCAGCAACGGTTTCTCCGGGCTGCGCCGGCGTCGGGTTGCCAGGCACAGCGGTTGGCTCAGGCGCACCTGTGGGCTGCATGTTGATCGGAATGGGGGTCATCGGTCCGCTGGCGGGCTGTGTGTCGCCTAATACACTGTCGAAAATCCACCAACCGGCGACAACGACGATGAGTGCAGCGACGGCTGCCAGAAGCGCACGGTTTCGATTCATATTCGGGTTTCTCCTTTTAACTGTGAACAGAACAGCGCACGAGCGCCGGTGTGGACGACTGCCTCATGAAGGCATACGTAATCATATCTTCGGATTGTTTTGAAAAGAGTGCAGATGAGATGAGAATCGTCTTAGAGTGCGATCGACCAAAACCTGGACAATCAGGGACATGGAGCGGCTAACGCTGGCTGCAGGATCGCTGCCCGCGCCGCGCCGTCACGCGATCTTGGGCAATCAAGGGTACGGAGCGGCTGACGTTGGCTGAGCCTGTCGAAGCCAGCGTCAGCCGTGGGACGTCCAACACGGTCCACTATTGTGCAACATCTGGTTGTTCGCTCTGTGAGAGCGCGTCTGAATGATAGGTGAAGGCGCTGCCTTCACCTATCCAACTTTTTCGGATCATCTCCTGGTGTTTGTGGGTGACTGTTCACACTGTTCCTGGGAGCGCTGGCGTTGCCGCCGGGTTGTGATGAGTGACGGGTAACGCGCGCCTGTCTGTGGGGTTGCACGCCATCCCTGGGTGTGCTGGCGTCGTGTCTGCACAATGCCCTGGGGTGGCGGGGCGTCATACGCTGGCGTTTATCGACCGTTAGATGTTGTTCTCAAAGGTCACCCCGCCCCCCCGTCTTGATCGGCTGGCGGAGTTGTTGCCCCCAACGGTGAACAGTTACGTTCATCGGTGCGTGTTTAGAGTTGGGCAACTCTGCAAACCTGGGAGCGCGGGCGTCTCGCCTGCGCCAGTGCTTGAGGGCAGGATGCCCTCGCTCCCAGGAGAAGCGTAAACACATGCGTTCATAGAAGGATGAAGCGCACGTCCATGACTCGTGGTATGCTAAGAGCGCCCGACAACATTCGCCATTGAGGATATTCCAGGGAGAACAGCACCATGACCGACACCGGAGTCGCTCTCACCAAAGACGTAGAAGCGCGCATCAATTCGCTGTTGCAGCAGATGACGCTGGCGGAGAAGGTCGCGCTCCTGGCAGGATCGAGTATGTGGACGACCACCCCCATCGAGCGGTTGGGTATTCCCGCGATCAAGGTCACAGACGGACCAAACGGCGCACGCGGCGCAGGCGGCTTTGTCGGCGGCGCCGTCACCGCTGCGTGCTTCCCCGTCGGGATTGCGCTGGCAGCCACGTGGAACACCAGCCTCGTCGAAGAGGTCGGCGAAGCGCTGGCGGAAGAGGCGCAGTCCAAAGGGGCGCGCCTCCTGCTGGCGCCGACGGTCAATATCCACCGCTCACCGCTCAATGGGCGCAACTTCGAATGCTATTCCGAAGATCCATACCTCTCGGCGCGTATGGCGGTCGCCTACATCACCGGATTGCAGCGGCGCGGCGTTGGTGCGACGGTTAAGCACTATGTGTGTAACGACTCGGAATTCGAGCGCAACACGATCAGTTCCGAGGTCGATGAGCGCACCCTGCGCGAGATCTATTTGCCTCCCTTCTGTGCCGCAGTGCAGGAAGCGAAGACCTGGGCGGTTATGGCAGCGTACAATCGCGTCAACGGCGTGTACGCCAGTGAACATCCAATGCTGCTGGTCGATATCCTCAAGCGCGAATGGGGCTTCGACGGTATTGTGATGTCCGACTGGTTCGGCACGAAGAGCGTGGTCGAGGCGGCGGCCAATGGATTGGACCTGGAAATGCCGGGACCGACGCGCTGGCGCGGTGAGCGCTTGATCGCCGCCGTCGAAAACGGTCAGGTGAGCATGGCGTCCATCGACGAATCGGTGCGCCACATGCTGTGCACGATTGCGCGTGTCGGTGCCTTTGAGAACCCGGAGATCCCTCCTGAGCAGGCGATTGATCGTCCTGCGCATCGTGCGCTTATCCGCCGCGCAGCCGCCGAGGGTATGGTGCTGCTCAAGAATGATGGCGGCATTCTGCCGCTCAACCTGGCGAGCCTGTCGTCGATTGCAATCATCGGACCCAACGCAAAAACGGCGCAGATCATGGGCGGCGGAAGCGCACAGGTCAACGCGCACTACGCCATCTCGCCCTACGACGGCATCGCGGCGCGGGTCGGCGACCGGGTGACGCTGGGGTATGAAATCGGCTGTACGAACCATCGCAACCTCCCGCGCCTCGATAGCACGCTGGTGACGCCGGGCGGCGGCGCCGGGCGTGGGTTTACGGTCGCCTACTACAACAGCAGCGACCTGACCGGCGATCCGGTCTATCAGACGACAACTGAGAGCAGTGAGCAGGTCTGGCTTGGCGAGGTGGCGCCGGGCGTCGATCCACGCCAATTTTCGGTGCGCTTCACTGCGTATTTCGTGCCTGTCGAAAGCGGCGTGCATACCTTTAGCCTGATCAGTGCCGGGTTGAGCCGTCTCTTCGTCAACGATGCACTTCTTATCGACAACTGGACGGCGCAAACGCGCGGCGATGCGTTCTTTGGCGCGGGCAGCGCCGAAGCGACGGCGTCGGCCAAACTCGAAGCGGGGCAAACATACGCGCTCCGCCTGGAGTATAGCAATCAGGGCGCAGCCATGCTTGCCGCCGTGCGGCTTGGCTATCTGCCGCCAGTCGCCGAAGACGCCATCGAGCGCGCTGCAGCCCTGGCGGCCCAATCCGACGTTGCGCTGGTCTTCGTCGGTCTGAACGCCGATTGGGAGAGCGAAGGGCATGACCGCCCGCACATGGACCTGGTCGGCAGGCAGAACGAACTGGTCGAGCGGGTGGCAGCCGCTAATCCGCGCACAATCGTGGTATTGCAAACCGGTTCGCCGGTAACCATGCCGTGGCTGGATCGGGTGGCGGCGGTTCTTCAAGCATGGTACCCCGGTCAGGAATGCGGCAACGCCATTGCCGACGTGCTGTTCGGCGATGTCAACCCGTCGGGCAGGCTGCCGCAGACCTTCCCGATGCGGCTGGAAGACAACCCGGCATATATCAACTACCCCGGCGAAAACGGGCGGGTGCGCTACGGCGAAGGCATCTTCGTCGGCTACCGTTACTATGAGAAGAAGAAGGTTGCGCCGCTCTTCCCCTTCGGCTTCGGTCTTTCATACACCACGTTCCGCTACGACAACCTGCATCTGAGCGCTGATGTCATCGGTCCTGATGATCGGCTCACCGTGCAGATTGACATCACCAACACCGGGGTGATCGCCGGCCAGGAGGTAGTGCAACTCTACGTGCGCGACATTGCTGCGCGTGTCGCCCGACCGGAGAAGGATCTGAAAGGGTTCGTCAAGATCGCGCTGCAACCGGGTGAAACACAAACCGTCACGCTCCATCTGGATCGCAAGGCGCTGGCGTACTGGGACGATGCACAGCATGCCTGGGTCGCCGAGATGGGCGAATTCGAGGCTCTTGTGGGCAGTTCGTCGCAGGACATCCGGGGGCGCGCGGTCTTTCGCCTCAGCGACTCCGTCGTCTTCGACGGACCGGCAAAGCCGCCAGTGCAACTGAGCGTCGATTCGCCGGTCAAAGCGTTGATCGAACACGACGGCGCACGCGCAGTGCTGGAGCGCCACATGCCCGGCTTCGTCGAACAGGCTGGCGTCGGCGTTATGATGGGGCTGACACTGGCACAGATGGCCGGGTTCGCGCCGGATCGGATCACGCCGGAGCTGCTGGGCGCGATTGCGGCGGATCTGGCGCAGATTCAGTGATGTCTGCCCTGCCCGGCGTGGTGACGGTCATCTGCGCCGACCAACCCGGACCGCGCCAGCCCCGGCGCCGCCTGGCGCCATCCCTGCTCCTCACCTCTGGCAGAGATGACCGTCACCAACGCTGACTGCACCGGGGAACACCGACACACACTCACCCGCACCCGGCTCCCAGTCTATACCCTGCCCGGCGTGGCGACGCTCATCTGCACCGACCGACCCCGACCGCGCCAGCCCCGACGCCGCCCGGTGCGTTCCCTCGGCGCTCACGGCGCTGTGACGTCGAAACGGACGACTGACTGGATAATCGGCGAGATCGCAGTGCGCTGAACGGTCACGGCCCATATGCCCTGCGATGATTCGGTTGACGTTGGAATGGTCAATGTGACCGGCTGCTCGCTCCCTGTGACCGTGTACCGCAACACAGGATCCGCTGGCGCCGGTGTGACAGTGACCACCGCCTGTTCCCGCGGCGGAAGTCCTGTGATCCGCAGCGTGAACGCAGACCCTGCCGGTCCCTGCGGCGGGCTCACGTCCAGAACTGGCGCGGGATAGCGCCATTGCAGGTAGTGGCGTCCTACATTCCCCGACTCAACCCGGAACAGCGGAGGATTGCGCGGCGTGTAGGTGAGGATGCGCCGCTCGAAAACCTGGAACATGACCGGCTGCTCGATCCCGCCAACCCGCACCGTGACCCAATGGGCGCTGCTGACCGGCATGCCGAACACAAACAGGCGGCCAAGTTCTCGGCTCTGGGTCTCCATGTGAACGAGAAATGCCCGCGGAATGCCATATGAGTTCAATCGGCAATAAGCCGTTGGTCACAAACCAGGACGTATTACGGTTGAGAGTCGGGTGATTGATCTCCATCCGCGCCTTGTCGAAATACTGGACCAGGCGCGTGCCATCGGGCGATTGAGCATAGGGTTCGCGGAGACCCGCGCTCAACGGCTCTGGACCCCAGAGGCAGGACGCCGTCGCCTGGCGTGCAACCACTGCAGCGTCGGTGCGTTGCCAGATCGCTTCGAAGGCCAGATCGGCAAACACGTCCTGCCGGGCATATATCGGGGTCTGCCCGATGATCGCGAGGAGCATGATCCCGATCAGAGACAACCCCAGAGGTTTCACGAGCCGGTTTTTTGCTATCTCCAGATCACCTTTTCCGCACCACGAGCAGATCGCCCTCGCGGGTGGCGCGCACGGCGCGGACGCCGCGCAGACGCGGCGGCAACGGCACATGCCGTCGGTAGGGTCCAAGCCGCACGATCAGGTCATCGCCGCTGAGGGTCAACCCGATGGCGCCCTGCGGCAGACCAGGGAGTTCAAAGGTCAGCGCCGGTTCGCCGCGATACTCGTTGCCAATGGGCGAACGCACCTTTGCCGCACCCGCGTCACCCATCGCGCGCCCGGCGAGCAGCACCGGCAGATGTCCCCCGGCAGTCGCGCCGATGTCGAGCCGGAGCAGCGGTCGCGCAGACCAGAGCGCGGCGGCTTCGTCGAGCAGCGCCGCCTGCAACCGTTCGAGCGGCGCCAGGCGCACGTCTTCGGGGTTCGGCGGTAGGAGCGGACCGGCAACCAGCGCGCCGACGGTCACGCCGTGCAACTGAATGGCGGGGATTGCCAGGCGCGCCTCCGCCAGCGCCGCCGCATCGGGGCGCAGTACATAACAGACCATGCCCGCAGGCGCGTCGAGCAGGCTGCGTAAGCGTTCGGCTTCTGTCAGTACCTGTCGCAGATTGCTCGTGAACTCCGGCGGCAGCAGCAACCCCGGCAGCAGTGACCCCTGCGCCGGCTGGCCATCGAGACCAATGAGCAGTCGCGCGATCCAGCGCAGATTGTCGGGGACGCCGAGCGCTTCGATCAGCGGATCGTGCGGACCGGCGTCCACAATGACGCGCTCATAGGTGCGGACAAGTTCACGGATGCGGAGCAGCGCAAACGCAGCATTAGACGAAGGCGGTTGAGGGAGTTCATCTCCGGCGAGCGTGCTGAACGGCGGCAGGAGTGTGGTGCGCGTTTCTTCCCACGCGGCTGACAGTTCGCTGCGGGCATCGAGCGCAACGGCGTCGAGGCGCGGCGCAACTTCCACCGGCGTGTTGCCGACAGCAACGCCCAACAGCGCACTCAGCCCCGCCGTCGAACCATAGGTCAGCAGCACTGTGCGCTTTCCAGCGTCGGCAGAGCGCATTGCCTCTGCCGCTGCCGCAAGACTGATGCCCACGCCCGGCGATCCGGTATAGACGAGAAGTTTTGCCACGGTCTAGACTTTCCAGGATGCTCTATCGCGCACCGGTTCACTCTCATAATCGGCGGTTTCTTCTCTGAAAAGGAGTCTCTGGTGCAATCCCGCCGTGTATTCCACCATCTGACGTTCCGCAAGCATTCGCGCAGTATCACACTCCTTGTTCATGAGCCGGGCAAGAGCCATCAGATCAAGCGAGTTGAGCAACTGAGCCGCAATCGGTCGCTTTGCGTCCCAGAAAATCAAGGAAGACCAAAACTCCCTGGCAGGTTCGGACATCACGAGTTCGTACAATAGGCGGCTCTCCTCTTCGGAATGACATGGAAAGAAATAGCAGGTATCATCGAGAACGACTGGACACCCTTGAAAAGGCGAGACTTGAACAAACTCCATTTTCCTGTATAAACCTGAGATAGCAACCTTCCACGGAGCAAAAGAATATGGTCCAACCCCAAAGATCGAAAAGGGTGGACGTTTCCTGTATATTGAACTCTTTCTTCTTTCCAAAAGATGCGCATGCTCGTGAAGGTAATTCCAAGCTCTGGGAGCTTCCATTTTGAGACGGTACGGCTCATCATGGATTGTTCGCTGCGGAACAACTATCCAAAGCCGCGGATTCCGGAGTGATGCGAGATCGGAACTTTTCAGCAACGGATAGAGCACATCTGGTTCAATGTCAACGACTTCTCTCAGGCCGATAACAAGATTTCCATGCTCAACATGCAATTCGAAGACCTTACTGCAATCGTGTTTTATGCCTGATCGCCAGCCCTTAAGAGTTATTCCCGCAAGCATCTTCCATTTTTGGTATAATTTGACATTAGCCACGATCCTTCCATCCTGTAATCCGAACACCGTATCAGGTTTTTGCGCATGAAAGGAACGAAAAACAGAACATTCCTTGCTTTTACCTGTGGGATTGCTTCGAACGAACAGCAGGCAGGCGTCAACTGAAGCTCCAAAATGTTCATGAGCGTCGAAAATATATACCGATGCCGATTCAATTCGTAGATCGTGCTGCCAGGCGTACAAAAGAACCTTACGCGCCACTGATGTTTTGCATAGTATCGCAAGCGCGCCATGTTTGCCATCGAGCCATTCAATGCTCTTTCTCAACATCCATTCTGAAATATCGAAATTGCTCTTACCTGTAAGCGCATCAATGCCCCGAAGATTGTCGAAGTTCGATTTCTGTGGAAGATTATTGCTGTCCAGGGTGCTTAATGTTGCATTTGTGACCCATGGAGGATTGCCTATGACAAGAATTGGCTCAGGTAGTGTCTCCAAAATCTCAGACCAATTCATGCGGAAGAAATCAGCCTGATAAACCTCAACAGACGCATGATGTCATCCTTGTTGCCATTGTTTTCGAGAATTTGCCGCAAACCTGTAGTCGTTTGGAAATCTGCGGTGTGCTCCTTACTGACAAAGATTGTATGCTTGATGCTCAGATTCCCCATAGATTTCTGTTGATTATCGGTCTTCTTGTAGACGAATATCAGCAAAGAATAACCCAAACCGTAGACTTTTTGCCAGGCGGATTTGCTTCAGAAGAGCCAGCGTCAAATTCGGTTTCATGCCTGGTCCTTCGACTCGTCGATCGCTGCCCTGCGTCCTTTCACGCATCGCCCGACTTGTCGTGGTCGGCGCCGGCTGCTCCTGTTGAAGCCAGCGCCGACGGCGTGTGACGACGCCCAACAACCGCATCTTCAGCAACGATCAGGTCAAACGCAGCAACCGCAGAGTCGCGCTCGTGAAAGTGTCCGCTAACCAATGCAAAAGGTGTACACCTCCATACGTGTGAGTCGGTTGCCATCCGTGCGCATCCATGTCCCGTCGTCATTTGTACGCACAGGCGCGCGAGCGTGAATACTCGATAAGCCGTCCTCCAACACTTAGACAACCGCTTACCCGCCGCCGCCGCCGAAGCCCATGATCCCGCCTTCGGTCATTGCGCGTACATCGAGAAGTTCATCAACCTGCTCGGCAGTGAGCAAACCCTTCTCGACCACCACTTCCTTGATCGTCTTGCCGCTCGCCAGCGCCTCTTTAGCGACCGCCGCACCGTTGAGGTAGCCGATGACCGGGTTCAGCGCCGTCACCAGGATGGGGTTCTTCGCCAGCCAGCCGGTCGCTTTCTCAGGATTGGCGGTGATGCCGACGACACACTTCTCGGTGAATGCGTTGATGGCGCCGATAAGGACGTGCATCATCTCGAACAGATTGTGCGCGATGATCGGCATCATCACATTCAGTTCGAGTTGCCCCGCCTGTGCTGCCAGCGACACCGTCAGATCACACCCCTGGACGTGGAAGCACGCCATGTTCAGCATTTCCGCCAGTACCGGGTTGACCTTGCCCGGCATGATGCTCGACCCGGGTTGCACCGCCGGCAGACGAATCTCATCGAGACCGGTGGTTGGTCCAGACGCCAGCAGGCGGAAGTCGTTCGCAATGCGCGTCAGCGTGATGCACAATGTGCGCAGCGACGCCGAGAAATCCGCCGGATCGGCCATGCTCTGCATTGCCTCAAACAGATTGTCCGCCGAGCGCAGTTCCTGCCCGGTCAGTTCCGACAGGCGCTCCACCATGCGTCCGTGGTATTCGGGGTGGGCATTCAAACCGCTGCCGACGGCGGTGCCGCCAATGCCCAGGCGACGCAGACGGTCGGCGGCAACCTCGATCCGCTCACGATCACGGCGCACCGCCAGCGCATACGCGCCGAACTCCTGGCCCAAACGCACCGGCACGGCATCTTGCAGGTGAGTACGTCCCGACTTGACGATCGGATCGAATTCTTCCGCCTTCGCTTCGAGCGCATCGGCAAGCCGGTCGATGGCTGCCAGCAATTCGTCGAGGCGCCAGAGGCATCCGAGACGAATCGCGGTCGGAATGGTGTCATTTGTGCTTTGCGCCATGTTGACGTGGTCGTTCGGACTGACCGGTTTCTTCGGATCGTCGATGGCAAAGCCGAGGATCTGGTTGGCGCGGTTGGCAATCACCTCATTGAGGTTCATGTTGTGGCTGGTGCCTGCGCCTGCCTGGAACGGATCGACGACGAACTGATCGGCATGCTGCCCGTCGAGCACTTCATCGGCGGCCTGAATGATAGCGTCGGCGATCTGGCGGCCGCTAATCGTGCGGTCGCCAATCGTGACATCGTTGAACAGTCCAAGGTTGCGGTTCACTTCCGCAGCAGCGCGCTTGATCATCGCCTGTGCCCAGACGAATGCCGGGTACGGACGCATGCCGCTCACAGGGAAATTCATTACGGCGCGTTGCGTCTGTGCGCCATACAGCGCATTCGCCGGCACCTGCACTTCGCCGAGCGAGTCTTTCTCGATGCGGAGTCCTTCGGGCATAGACTTCCTCCTCTCCTTTGGGAACGACCACCGCGCTAATGGTACCATGAATCCCGCTATGCGCTGCGATGCGGTGCGCTATGTGTGTTTCTTCGCGCGTTGACAGTGATCACGCTCTGTCCTACACTGATGATGCCACAGAGGAAAGTATCTCGTGTGCCGTTATGAGTGTCACGCACCTCAGTCGCAACACCGGGCTTGATCTCGTGCGAGCGACCGAAGCCGCCGCCATCAGCGCCGGGCGCTGGATGGGGCTCGGTCAGCATAGTGAAGCCAATGCCGCCGCCGAACACGCCATGGCGACGACGCTCGATCTGCTCGATTTCGACGGCTGCATCGTTGTCGGCGAGGAAGGGCGCCTGAAGACCCAGGCTGCCCTCGTCAGCGGTCGGCGCGTCGGGCGCGGCGGTCTGCCGGTCGATGTGGTCGTCGATCCGGTCGATGGGTTGCGTCTCCTGGCGCAAGGACGCTCCGGCGCCATCTCTGTTGCAGCGGTCGCGCCGCGTGGTGCGCTCTGGTCGCCTGCGCCGGCGGCATACATGGAGAAACTGGTCGTCAGTCGCGAAACAGCGCACGCGCTGGTGCCGGAATGCCTTGGCGCGCCTGCCGGATGGACGCTGGCGCTGATTGCCCGCATCCTTGGCAAAGACATCCGCGATCTGGTCGTCTTTGTGCTCGACCGACCGCGCCACGTCGATCTCGTGAACGAAATCCGCGCCGCTGGCGCGCGCGTCATGCTGGCGGACGACGGCGATATTGCGGGCGCGGTGCTCGCCGCTATGCCCGGTGGTCCGGTCGATGTGCTCATGGGGATCGGCGGCGCCGCCGAAGGCATCATCGCTGCATGTGCGGTGCGGTCGCTTGGAGGCGCGATGCTTGCCCGCCTTGCGCCCCAGAGTGCCGATGAGCGCCAGGCGATTGAACAGCGCGGTCTCGATGTGCGACAGGTGCTCACCTGCGATGATATGGTGACGACCAACGAGGTCTTCTTCGTCGCTACCGGCATTACCGATGGATTGCTGCTCCACGGCGTGCGCTACCAGCGCGACCGCGCCGAGACCAATTCGCTCATCCTGCGCTGTGAAACGCGCACACGCCGGGTTATTTATGCCGAACACCTGCTGCCTGATGTCCACGCCGTCTTGAGAAAGGAGCGTGAACCGTGACGACTGCGTTCGAGAAGGAGCGGGAGCCGACGATAGATGCCGCCGCTCTTCATCGGCTATCGTGGCGCGCCTACCCGTATCTCCTCGTCCCCGACGATCCGCAACTGCACTTCCCGCAGGCGGAAGGATACCAGGGTATGGCAAGCGACACATATTACGCCTCCGGCATCGTGCAGGGCGAACAGACTGGGAAACGCTACGCCTTCTTCGTCATTTTTGCGCGACTCTCCGGGTTCTCGAGCGCCTCCGGCATCGATATGCACCTCGGGGCGCTGTTCGATCTTGCGAACGGCAGCTATACCACCTTCGCGTCATACGACCTGCCGCCGAAGCGCTGGCTGCGCAAACGCCTGACGATCACGCGCGGCCACCTTGGCGTCGCCTGGCATTCCCCCCGCTGGAAGAGCCGCTTCTGGGCGCGCTACGATGCGTCGGGCGCCCCCGTGCCGTTCGGGTATACCCTCGATGTATGCGGGCGCGACAGCCACGGCGATCCGCTGATGCTTGATCTGATCGTCGATGCCATCAAACCGCCGCAACCGGTCGGCGGTCCGGTTCACCACGGCGCCATCACGGTCATGGGGCAACCCAACACCCGCTCCTACTTCCAGAGTCTGCGCTATCGCGGCTCGCTCCGGTGGCGCGGCGTGGAAGAGGCGGTGCGCGGCGATATTGGCTGGCTCGACCGGCAGTGGTTTCCTGAGTATGTTGGTGCGTACTCCGGTGTTCTGGCAGATCGCTATAGCCACCAATGGGCGCAGATGTCGCTCGATAACGGCTGGGAACTCAGCCTGTGGCGGCATTTTGCACGCCACGAACGCAACCGTGAGATCCCGTTCAGCGGGCTGACGATCACCGACCCGGCGGGACGCGCATTATTCACCGACGAATACCGTGTCGAACCGCTCAGTTACTGCCGCGACGAGGGGCATGTCACGCCGCTCTACGCGCCGATCCAGCGCCTCTTCGGGGTGCGTGGCGACACGCGCTATTTTCTTGACGCCTACCGGTTGCACGTTCCGTCGCTCGATCTGGTGGTGACCAGTACGCCGCTCGCGCCGGCCCCGGCGCATCGCATGCCGGTTGACTACCTCACCGGACCGACCCGCCTGAAAGGGACGATGGCGGGCAGACCGGTGACCGGCTATGGGTTCAACGAACGTACCCTGGGTTTGTGGCGACCGTGGGAATTGTGCCAGGCACTCGACGACTCACTGCGCCCTCTGGTTGACGAAGGGCAGGCGCCGTCTGCGCTGGTGCAGCGGATAGACGAGGTGCGCACGGCTATCAACGCAAAGCGTAATGATCAGGCAAAGCGCGCGCTCGAACAGCACGTGCGCCCGCTGCTCGATACCCTTGCCGAACCGCAGCGTCACCGCCTTATCCGCCTGTGCGACGATCTGGCGACGACGCTGTAGCGCCTCGACTGTTCCCCCCACCCCCGCCCCATTCTTGCCCTCCCCCCAGCGGGGGGGAGGGAATGGGAGGGGGGAGCCTCTCCCCTCGTGGGAGAGGGGGGACAGGGGGGAGGGAGCGAAAAGCGTCTGCTCTTGCCCTCCCCCCAGCGGGGGAAGGGAATGGGAGGGGGGAGCCTCTCCCCTCGTGGGAGAGGAGGGGACAGAGGGAGAGGGAGCGAAAAGCGTCTGCTGTTCCCCCGCCCCTCCTGCCTCTTCCCTCCTGCCTCTTCCCTCTTCTCTAGTAATGCCCTGGTACACTGCTGCATGTATCATCGAAAAGAAGAACGATTCGGCATTTCTGCTGTTCAACCTGACCACGAGGAGTTATCGGCAGCGCCGACGCACGGCAGTGCGTTCTGCCGTGGCAGTCAGATGAGCGTCTGCAAGGGTTTGTCGTATTGTCGCGTTACCATTTACACTACCACGACGTAAGGAGCATACCGCAATGACCATGACCAACAGGAACATCGCTGCACTCGAAGTCGAAAACGCCGCGTTGCGTCAACGCATCAGCGAACTGGAAGCGCGTCTTGGTTCCTCCAGCGGCGTCGCCGCATCCGCGAACAACGACGCTCCAATCAACGAGTCGCTCGGGTTTCGCACGCTGGTCGAGACGGCGCCGCAAGCCATCAGCATTTCCAGTCTCGATGGCGTCGTCACCTATGCCAATCCCGCGTTCCGTGCGCTAACCGGTTACGATGCGCCGGTTGGAATGTCCATTGCGGCGCTCCATTTCGATGAGGATCTGCCGCTGCTGGAGGCAGGAATACACAACGTAATGAGCGAAGGGGTCTGGCGCAGTACCGTGCGTTTGCGCCGCCGCGACGGCAGCGCCGTGTCGGTGCGGGTGAACGCCTTCCTCATCCACGACAATGACGGCAATCCCATCGCAATGACCGGCATGTTCGAGGACCTGGCCGCCGAATTGCAGCGTGAGGAGCGACTTCGCCTCTTCGAGGCGCTCGTCGAAAACGCCCCTGATGCGATTGGCGTCGCCGACTTCAACGGGAACATCATCTATGCCAACGCCTCCTACAAGGCCCTGACCGGCTACGGCGACGCTTTGATCGGCATGAATGGTTTCGCATACATTTACGAAGAGGATCACCGGACGGTGCAGGTCGCTCTGGCGCGTCTGGCGGAGGGCGCGGCGGCATCCGTCGAGGCGCGCCTGTGCCGCAAGGATGGCAGCATTGTGCCGGTGGCTGCAACGATGTACGTTCAGATGTCGCCGCGCGGCGAGGCGCAGATTATCGGCTTCACGCGCGACATCAGCGCGCAGAAGCGCGCCGATGAGGAGCGCTTCGCCTTGCAGCAGCAGGTTATCGAAGCGCAGCGCGCCGCTATCCGTGAACTTTCGACGCCGCTCATTCCAATCAGCGAGACGGCGGTCATCATGCCGCTGGTCGGCGCCATCGACAGTGCGCGGGCGCAACAGATCGTCGATGCGCTGCTCGAAGGGGTGGCAGAGTATCGCGCTGAAATGGCGATTGTGGACATCACCGGGGTTCAGGTGGTCGATACGCAGGTCGCCAATGCGCTGGTGCGCGCGGCGCAGGCGGTGCGCCTGCTGGGAGCGCAGGTGATGCTGACCGGCATCAAGCCACAGGTAGCGCAGACCCTGGTGCAACTCGGCGTGAGCCTGGAGGGCATCCGCACCACCGGCTCGTTGCAGACCGGCGTGCGCCTGGCGCTGGACAATGATGCAGACCGACGCCGCCACGGGGAGCGGTAAACCCTGCTGCCTTTGCAATCCACGAAGGGCACAAAGGCGCGCGAAAGACGAATCGATCATTCCTCCCGCTCCCCGAACCGGCATGCCGCAATGATCTCCTGATCCCCTTCGTGTCGCTTCGTGCGCTTCGCGGATCATCCGCGCCAGCCTCCGGCATGTCCGCAGACGGATCGATCACTCCTCCCGCTCCCCGAACCGGCATGCCGCAATGATCTCCTGATCCCCTTCGTGTCGATTCGTGCGCTTCGTGGATCATCCGCGCCAGCCTCCGGCATGTCCGCAAACCTGACAGCCTACCGGTATTTTTTGCGCTCTCACCTGCTCTTGTTAAGCGGACATTAAGCCGACTATGTGACCGGCAAAACGAGGAATCTCCTATGATGACCAAAACGCTCTCTCCGCATTCGACCCGGCGTCTGGAGGCGAATCCGGGCATTGTAGTAACCGGTCTTCTCCGCAATGTCATCGTCGGTACAATCGCCTGTGCGATTGTCGCAGGAATCTGGACCGGTCTCGCCGATCTGCCGGGCGCAACTCGCATTGTTCTCATCACCTTCGCCCTGGCGATTCTGGGTTGGGCTGCAACGCGAATCAACAACACGTACATCGGTCTGGTGGCTGCGCTGGTCTGCCTGTTTGCCACGCGGGAAACCCCCGAACAATTCTTTGACTCACTGGGCGACTCGACGATCTGGTTGTTGCTGGCATCTTTTATTGTCGCTGCAGCGGTCAACACCTCAGGGCTGGCAGTGCGGCTGGCGCACATGCTTGCCGGGCGAGCGCGCACCATCAACGCGCTCTTCTATGCGCTCACTGCCGGCCTGGTGCTGACATCCTTCGCTATTCCGGCGACTTCGGGGCGTGCGGCGCTCATGCTGTCGGTCTTCAGCGCTATCAGCGGCGCACTCGCAAATCCGCGCATCACCCGTGCGCTGGCGCTGCTCTTTCCCTCCATCATTCTGCTATCCGCCGCCGCAACGCTGACCGGCGCCGGCGCTCATCTGGTAACGTCTGAGGTGGTCTACACAATGACCGGCGAGCGTATCTCGTATGGACGCTGGTTGCTGCTCGGATTGCCGTTTGCACTTCTGAGCGGTTTTCTGTCGTGCTGGGTGATAACGCGCCTCTTTCTCTCCCGCAGCGAACGCCGGATGCCCATTTTGTGACAACGACCTATCGCGTAGGCGAATTGATCCGGTATGCGCTTGATCTTCGTGCGGAACGTATTCTGGTCGGGTGTGGCGACTCCGGGACGAATGACGGCGGTGTGGGGATGGCGGAGGCGTTGGGAGCGCGTTTCCTGCGCGCCGACGGTTCGCCGGTTTCACGTGGCGGTCAGGGTTTGATCGAGATTGCCCATATCGACCTGAGCGGACTCGACCCGCGCCTGAAGGCCGTGTCGATCGATATTCCAGAGCATTGTGCGTGGTCCCTGCTCGCTCGATGATGCCATCCGCGATGCGCGCACGCTCACCGCAGCATGCGCAGAGACGGTTATGCGCATGCTGCTGGTAGGTCAGCGGCTGGCGCGGAAACGACATATGATGCGCGATCGGCGGAAAACATTGACGGCGATTGTTGCCTGAATTGCGGGTATCCGCAGTTGCAGATCCGCCGGCTTGTTGGCGTTGTCATGCAGCATTGCTGTCTCTTTGCCTGTCTACGCTGAATGTTCTATTTTCAATACGTCTCGTCCCGGCTTCAATTCCTGCACAACGCCGCCATATCGGAATATCCCGGTCAATCCATCGGGTAGGTTGATTTCGACGCGCAGGCGCCCGCTCATCTGCTCGATGGCCACATCGATTGTTCCACGCGGATGTGCCAGCGCACCGGAGACAGCGCGCAGACGCCCCGGCATCGGCGCAATCACCACGCGATCAAACCCAAACGAAGCCGGGCGGATCCCCAGAATAGTTGCAAAGCAGTGATAGAGCGGATGCGCGCCCCATCCATGACAGTCGGACCGGGTCGGCTCCGACCGTTCCGGCGTGGTTCTGAACCCCTGATCCGGCAGCGCCAGCCACAAACCGAGCCGCTCAAAAAAAGCGTCAGCCAGATTCAGAGCGTAAAACGCTTCAAACAGATAATGAGAAAAATAGATCGAGGTACGGGTCAGACGTGCATCGGAGCGCAGCCCTTCCGCAACGCGCCGACGTTGTTGCGGGTCGAGCGCGCCGCTCAGCACCGCCAGCGCTTGCGTATGCTCCGAAAACGAGGTATGCCCCAGGTCGTCAGCGAACACTCCCCGCATGTCGTTCCAGAAGTGTGCCACGCTGCGCTCCGACAGCCGTTTGTAGCGGCGCTCGTATTGCTGAGCCATCTCTGGTTCGCCCGTCCACTGCTCAAGTTCCGCCGCCAGCCGCAGGGTATATGCCAGATGCCAGTTGAGCACGCCGCTGATCCCCCTGCCTCCGTCAGTCGGAACACCCAGCGGCCACGCAGGAACCCAATCGACAAAATTCCACCCCGGCGGCAGCGAAAGCAAGCCGTCGGCATCGATCAGGCGCCAGAATCCATCCAGTACCGCACGCACGCCGGGAAGCAGATCAGCGATCCATGCCCGGTCGCCGCGCCACATGGCATAATCGTGTACCATCGCAATCCACCAGAGCGCAAATGGAGGGATGATCTGGCGGTCGCGGCACGGGAACCGCGCCAGAACCATGCCATTTGCCGGACGCGATCTGTCGAACAGGATGAGCGCCTTGCGCGCCAGCCGGTCGTCGCGACTGATAGCATAGGTTGTCAGTGCTTCCAGGCGCGTGTCGCCGATATACATCATCTGCTCGTAATACGGGCAATCCATATATGTTTCGTGGGCGCACATCTGCAACGCGCGCACCATCAGCGGCAGCGAGCGGTTCAGACGATCATCATCCGTCGTCAGGCGACTCTCCATCTCCAATGGGTAGCGCGTCTCTTCCAGTTTGAACGCCTCGATGGTCAGCGGCTCATCGGCGGTTTCGACCAGTAACTGAAGATAGCGCCCGGCGCGCCACCAGAGAGTGGTGAATGTCCGTTGCGCTTTGCCGTCCGGGTAGAACACATCCCGCATCCAGCCGATGAAATATCGCTCGTGAACCTGATCACGATGCTCCTTGCGCCTTCCTTCAGAGTCGCAGGATAATGCTTCCGCCCAACCAATCGTGAGCGTGCTGCCGCGTCCGCCGGATACGACAATATGCGGATATGCGCAGACATAATCGGTGAGGTCAAAGAGAACCTGCCAGCGTCCACCTGGCGGTAGGGTCAGCGGTGCACGACCATCCGCCAGCGCTTTCCACATAGTGCGTGCTTCATCTGTCCCATCGTCGGGTGGCACAGCCACGATCTCCGGGGTATGCCATCCTCCCGCGTGTACCTGACGAACAATGCCTGTCGTGCGCAATGCGGAATGTTGCGCGGGCAGCGTTCCAGACGCCAGGATATGCTGCGGCTGGATGCCGAAGACCAGCGTCTCTCCCTCCCTTCGCTGCACCGCCGGTTGCCAGCCGTCGCCATTGCCTGTCATTGCATCCCAACAAAACGACGCCCCATCGATAACCTGATTGGCGCCGGAGAACCAGGGCGAATACGGTATCGGTCCCGGCAGAAAGAACGAGTAGCCGGGCAAGAGTTTTCCTTCCCAGGCAGCGATGCCGGTCGAGAGCAAATCGGCGCAGGGTGCATCAGCCCATAGCACAAACCCGGGCGCGGCGCTCATCTGCGCCAGCGGCGCCAGATCGCCCAACCGCCAGACGCGCGCCGTCAGCGTGTGATCCCCGGCCACAAGCGATAGCGGGTATGTTTCGTAAAACCACATATCTGGTGTTCCACGTTCGGGTCCGCGCCCTATCCGGCAACCATCAAGCCACAACTCGTAGCGCTCATCGGCGCTCACCCGTACTTGCGTCACAACGTCCGTCTCCACACGAAAACGCAACCGGTACGCCGCAACCACTGGCGTCCCGGCGCTCTGCGGCGGCATAATCCAGACGGGAAGCCGTCCCTTGCTCATACGTTTCTCCAACAGTTCACTAACACGATAGAGACCGAACTATGATATGCTACCTTTCAGGAAATCCAGGCAAGAGGCAGAGACGAGAGGTGCGAGGTGCGAGGCGCGAGGCAAGAGGCAAGAGGCGAGCGGGAAAGGTTGAAGGTGAGAAGGTCAAAGGTCGAACGTTGAACGTTGAACGTTGAACGTGGGAAGGTAAACCAGGCTAGAGGCAAGAGGTTGCAGGTTGCAGGTAGGCAGGTTGTAAAGCGGAAACGTAGAACAGAGAACGGCGGAAGGCTGGAAAAGGTTTGCCTCTGCGTCCTCTGTGTCTCTGTGGTGCATCATCAGGCGCGAAGGTTAACCCCTGCCCCCAGTTCTTAGTTCTCAGTTCTTAGTTCTCAGTTCTTAGTTCTCAGTTCTTAGTTCTCAGTTCTTAGTTCTCAGTTCTTAGTTCTCAGTTCTTAGTTCTCAGTTCTTAGTTCTCAGTTCTTAGTTCTCAGTTCTTAG
>NZ_JBYNRX010000069.1:0-13879 GCF_057785375.1 Roseiflexus sp. | reverse complement strand
GGACTGGCGCTGGCGGACTATCGCGCCCGATCGGACCAGAAGACGAGCGCGTCACCGGACTAAACGCCGCACGCGCTAGACCGCACCGGAGCGCATCGTCCCCGGCACGGGCGCGCTGACGCTGGCGCCGCACGACGCCGTCGCGCGGGAGGCATGGCAGCAGCGCGGCGGCGATGAGTCGGAACAGGACGGCGCCACCGCGCGCAGCGGCGCCGTTGCAGCGCCTGCTGGACAGAACACTGCGCCGCCGGGGCGGCCTCCGACGGCGCCAGCCAATCCGCAAGCGCTCAATCGCTACGCCTATGCGCTGAATAACCCGTTGAAGTATGTGGATCCCACGGGGCATTGGACCATCAGTGTGAGCTTTGGCGGCGCTCTCTTCGCCATGTTTGGCGCTCGCGGAGATATTACAATTGCTGGCGACTCGGCTGGCAACATCGGCATTCTGGTTTCTGGCGGCGGCGGCGGATATTCCGCTGCGGGCGGTACGCTCGGTCTCTCAGCAACTTTTACCGGCGCTCCGACTATTCACGACCTTCAAGGCTGGTCGGTCCAACTCGGTGCGGGGGGCGGCGAGATACTCGGTGTTGGCGGCGAATGCATCTTCTTTCGAGCGGAGGCGTCGGGTACGCGGGCATCAGTGTCAGCGGCGGCGCTCGATTGCAAGCGCCCTATCCCCTCGAAATTCATTTGACGGCAGCCTACGCACAACTGCTCGGATCGTGCAATATCTTCTCCGGAGTGTGTTCTTCTCCCCTGCTTGGCGGATCGGGCACACCTGGCGGACCGTGATGAGCAATACGATTGCACTACGGTCCAATCGCGTGCAAAAGCAACCAGCGGCTGACGGAATGAACGATCGAACTTTTCGCATTTACGCTATTGCAGCGGAGGTCCATATGAGTGCATCGTCTGCCACCACCATCCTCATCGGGATCATCGTTGCGCTTGTGGCGTGGTTCGCGCTCCTTGCCATGTTCAAGCCGGAGCACATGATCGCTTCTCTTGAGCGGTGGATGGCTTTTTGGATCAAGAGAGCGCCGGGCGTCTTCAGTCCGAAACGAGCGATACCCGACGATGTCAGAGCAGCGCGCAGAAGCACAGCGCTCCGCATCATCCGCCTGGGAGGCGTATTTTGTCTCATATGGGTCGCCATATTCCTGTTGATCCTGCTCAACGCATAAACATCGTTGAGCGCATGAATCCAACGCGACCGTATGAGTTGTACCGCGATCGCATATGATGTGGTCGCTTCATGTGATGTAGGCGACAACGCGACCATCGCACTTGACAATCATCGCTGCCGAAGCCCTCGTGTCGTTTCTGGCGCCTGGTTCTCGGTGGCGCGCCCGACTGCCGCTTTGCCAGGTGGATGGTTTTTGAGAAAATAATCCGGTATCGCCACGTCCAGCCCGCGCAGGCGGGCTTCGCAACAGGAGCCCGCGACTTTAGTCGCCGGGCTACAAGGCAGATAATAGCGCGAATGCGCTGATCTCGCTGGCGCGCGGCGATCCAGCGGGCGCCGCACTCGCCGCAGCAGCCATGATCCCCGGCGCGGGCGCGACTCGCTGCACCGCCGCCGCTTACGCCGCGCCCGTCGAATAGACCTTGACGCTGGTTTCGATCACCAGATATAATCCAGGCGGAATATCAATCAACCGATGCGCCTCCTTTACAACACGATCTGAGCCAGCACGCGCGTCGGAGGGAAAGGAACGTCCATGCAAGCGGCGCTACGGCTCATCACTGAGGTTCAGCCCGGGGGAAAGATTGAGGTGATCGACGCCCAACTGCCTGTCGGCGCCCCGGTTGAAGTCATTGTTTTATTGCCCCAGATGCCTGCAGCGCCGCGCCGCTCCCTGCTCGCGGTGCTTGCAGATGCGCCGGGACATCTGGCGTTTCACACGGCGGAAGAGGTCGATGCCTACCTGCGGCATGAGCGCGACGCATGGGAACGTTAAGCCTGCCAGCGTCGGGAGCGGTCTATGTTGATGCGAATGCGGTGGTCTACGCCATTGAGCGAATTGAACCGTATCGCACGCTGCTGGAACCGCTCTGGCAAGCGGCCTCCGCTGGCGCGCTGACGATTATCACGAGCGAGTTGACCTGGCTTGAGACGCTCACCAAACCGCTCCGCGATCAGGATGCGCAGTTAGAAGCCCTGGTTCGATCGTTTCTAACGGCACAGGAAGTTACGTTGCTGCCGGTTACGCGCCCCATATGGGAGCATGCCGCTCGTTTGCGCGGATTGGGCTTGAAAACCCCGGACGCCCTGCACGCGGCCATGGCGCTCGCGCATCCGTGTACACTGTTTCTGACCAACGATCCCATCTTCCGCCGCGTTTCTGGTCTCCCAGTGGTGGTGCTGGCGGACGTGCTGCCGCGCTAAACGACTGGATGGCGACGAGACCGTATCAATAGCGAAGGACTCCTCGGATGGCTGGACGAAACGAACACATGGCACTACCAGGAGATCAACGGTAGCCGTATTCTGGTTCAGACAGCGCCATAAGGAGTCGCCTATGTCCAACAATCGTCACCAGCGCCATCCGTCGGACCCAGTGATGCGCTGGCTGCGCCGCCGGGCCTGGACGGCGGAGGGGCGGCACGATGGTTTCAAGTTCGCGTTGCGCTGTGAAGCGAACCTCAATCGATTGCGCGCTGAATTGCGTGAATGGCAGGAGGATCTGGCCACACATACCGATGGCTCGATGGCGCCGACGTCGGGACCGCGCATCCATCGTGAAGGGTATGTCGCTGCGCTCGAAGAGACGATCGCGTTCATCGAAAGCGCACCGACGCCCGCAGCGTGACGGCGGGTGCGCATCCGCCGCGCCATGGCGTCTTTGCTGGCTCACCCGCTAAAGCGTAATGCCGGTCACACGCAGCGCACGATGAGCGCGCATCGTCCCCGGCGCCGGTGCGCTGACGCGCGCGCCGCACGACACTGCGGCGCGGCAGGCGTGGGCGCCGCGCGACGGCGTTCCCGCGACGCCGCAGGCGCTCAACCTTTGGCCGCTACGCCTCACAACTCCATCAGAATGCGCAGGGCGTCCTCGACCTTGCGCAACGTCGCTGGCGATACGCTGCCCCACGCGCGTGCTCCTAGACGATCCTTCGCAATCGACCGGATGGCGTCGCACAAGATGTAGCTGCGTACCGAAACGCCGCCTTCGGGGGGATCCAGCGGCACGTGGACTGGGATCCGCCGATCCGTGCGGGTGAGCGGCAGCACGAAGACCAGACCAGCTGGACCGTGATTGAAGGCGTTCGTCGAGATGATCAGGACCGGACGCTCCCCGGCTTGTTCATGCCCGCGGGTTGGGTTCAGGTTCGCCAGCCAGATCTCGCCGCGATTGGGCATCGGCGCCATGGCGTCACGCCTCCAGACCGTCCGCAATCGTCTGATCCCACTCGGTGCGTTCACGCTCCAGCTCAGCCCACCCTTCACGATCATCGCGCAGCGCGGCATACGCGGCATTGGTCGCCATGAGCACCTGGTGACGCCGATACTGTTCCAAGGCGGCTTCGAGCACGGACTGCATCGAACCGCCGGTCTGACGCGCCAGTTCGCGCAGCAGGGTGTGCGTGCTGGTGGAAATGCGGATCGTTGTGGTTGACATGGGCGTTCCGAAGTCTACGTTTTCATATACTTTTTTATCTATCACAGCGTATCATGGTCTGTCTGTGATGTCAAGCAGTGCGCCAGGTTAGGGGCCAGGCATGCATTGTCAGGCGGCAAGAAAGCGCATCCCTGCTACGCTGCGCCCTGTCTGGCGACTGCCCCCCAACCCCCCGCAAGCGAGGGGGCGCCTACGCGGACGGCCAGCCGCAGGTCCGTGAGAGGCGATTTCAATCGCTGGCAACCGGAGCGTCGTTTCCTGACACATCATGCCTGCACCCGCCAGATTACCCATTGAATGCAGTAAGAAGCAAGCGCTGAGAGATAAGACATAAGGGCGCGTGTCATTCGCCTGCGAACGTGATGATGCGCTGCAGGCGGAGCTGACGCAGCCACAGGGCTATCCTTTCGCCCCGCCACCTGATTGCAGCGCCGGTACGCCGTTGTTGGTTCTCATACTAACTCGCGGTCAGTGGTATAATCATGCCACTTTGCTCCGTGTCAAGCATTTTGGGAGGCGCCGATGGCGCGGGTTACTCGTCCTGCCGACCACCTCTCGCGGGAAGAGGTCGATCAGCGCCGTCAGGCGACGCGCTCGCCCTGGCATCGTCGCGCCTGGGATGTCATTGCTACTGCGCTCGCAGATCCGCGCCCAGCGGCCGTGATCGCCGTCCAACTGGGCGTGTCCGTCGCCTTCGTCCATCGCGTCACCTCGCGCTATCGGCGCTTGGGACCCGATCACTTCCTCGGCGGCGGGCGCGGCGGACGCCGGCATGCCTATCTGACGCCGGAAGACGAAGCCGCCTTCCTCGAGTCGCTCGGCGCTGCAGCGGCGCAGGGCGATCACCCGACGACTGCGCGCATCCAGCAGGCGCTCGAGAGCCGCGTGGGCCATCGGGTGGCGCCCAGCACGGTCTATCGCCTGCTGCACCGGCACGCCTGGCGCAAGGTGCAACCGCGCCCGCGCCACCCCGACGCCAATGACGCCGTCCAAGAGGAATGGAAAAAAAACCGTGCCCCAGCTGGCGACGGACGCGGTGGCGACCCGTGCGCCGGACGACGAGCGTCCCGTGCTGCTGATGGCGCAGGATGAAGGGCGGTTTGGCCGCATCAATCCAGTGCGCCGCTGCTGGGCGCCGCCCGGCGTGCGCCCCAGGGTGGCGCAGCAAGCGGTGCGCGAGTCGGTCGATGTGTTTGCCGCGGTGGCGCCCGCGCTCGGACGGATGGTGAGTTGGATCGCGCCGCGCGCGGATACGGCGCTGATGAATCGGTTTCTGCAGCACGTGTCCGAGACCTTCGCCGATTTTTTGATTGTCATGCAGCTGGATGGCGCACGCTGGCACACGAGCGGCGCGCTCGAGATTCCGGAGAATATCCGGGTGCTGGTCCAACCGCCATGCAGTCCGGAGCTGAACCCGGTGGAGCAGCTCTGGCGCTATTTGCGCACCGCATGGGTGCGCAACCGCTGGTTTCCGTCGTTGGACGCCGTGACCGACTGCGTGATGGAGGGCATCCAGGCGCTGGTCGCGAGTCCGGAACGGTTGACATCCATGACGTATTTCCCGCATCTCAGCATTGCATCTTTGACCGCGAGTTAGTATCAGTGCTCAGTTCTCGGTTCTCCGCAGCGCGTGCGCACCGGCGGCATCGGGCGGACCGCGCTGAATTTCACCGGGCAGCGCCTTGATGCGACGGGACTTCTGTCGTATTATGCCCGGTACGATGACCCAACGCTCGGGCGGTTCATCTCGCCGGATAGCATCGTCCCCGGCGCCGCTACGTTGACGCTGGCGCCGCACGACGCCGGGGCGCGGCAGGCGTGGGCGCCGCGCCCCGGCGTTCCCGCGACGCCGCAGGCGCTCAACCGGTACGCCTACGCGCGGAACAACCCGCTGCGGTTCACCGACCCGACGGGGCATCATCCGTGCGTCGCGCTGCTGGCGGGCGGTCCGGTCGGCGCGGGCGTCGCTGCGAGTTGTGCGCTCTTCTTCCTGGGCGTCGTTGCCATCGGCTACTTTACGAGCGAGGCGATCCGCCACGCGGTGGAGGAGGGGGCGGGACTGCCGCCGCCGCCGCTCAGCGCTGATACCGGCGGGCAACCCGCGCTGCCGCCTGCGCCGACGCCTGATCTCCCGCCGCGCCGATCGTCCGACCCGGACCTGCACCGTCCGCCGGATCAGGGCGTCCGCGGACAAGAACAGATCGCCACGTTTCGCGGGAACAGCGTCTATGAAGCCTTTGGCAAAGCGCGTGCACACGCGCAACACATGGCGCGCATCGGGGATCGCGCTGTCGATTTCGTTCAAGATAAAGGCCCGTTTGCTGGCCGCATCACCGGGCGGCAGAGTCCTGACGGGCAACGCGGATGGCGGTTGGATTATGATCCCGCGAAGGGAGCGCACATCAACTGGTGGGATAAAACCGGCGGCGCCAAGCGAGCAGATTAGTTCTATGGCGCTAACATACTTGAGGGCGCCACCTATGAGGACTATCTCGCGCTCCTCGCTCGATTTCCTGCGTCCCGATCGGTCGATCTGTTTATTATGACGCAGTCTCTTTCAGAAAGGAGCACCGCTGATGCCGCGTGAACTGTGGATTCACCATCCCAACATCGTGGCCCTGCTCGTAGAAGGGCAGGTCTCGATTGTCCCTGACCGGATCTGCCGCGACTTCTGGAGCCACCTGGCGCGCAACTATCCGTTAGTGCCCATCGTTCATGATAGTATCACATGGGAGGAGGTGCCCGATGCGCTACGCGTCAAGTGGGCGACGATCAGCGACGACGAGACGGCGGAGTTCGTGAGGAAAACCCGCCTAGGCAAACACCGGCAGGCGATTGCTGTCTACAGCGAGACCCAACCTGGACTGCGCTGCGACCTCGCGTTCGTACTCTACCATCTGGAGGCGCTGTTCATCACGGCGCATCACGCAGTGTATCTCTTCGGAGTGGACGATCGCGCTCCAGGCGAAACGACGTACTATTACGATGATTTCGTTGAGCTCGACCTGGATGATGAATTGTGGCTATCGGGAATCCGGGCTCATGCACAACCCGGCAGCTCCCCTGCTGCGTGATTCATCTGGACAGCGCGCGCAAGGGGATTGACGACGTTCACAACCACCAAGACAGAACCCGTCGCCCTGGCGCTCCGGCGCTGCTCTCGCTGCGGCTCCGACCGTCCTTGACGTCGCTGGAGTGCTGCCAGAAGTCGGCGCGCCGTTTGATGGCGCGAACGCCCTGATTTCCCTGGCGCGCGGTGATCCGGCGGGCGCCGCACGCGCCGCGGCGGCGCTGATCCCCGGCGCGGGCGTGGGCGCGACGAGTGCGAAGCGCGCGGCGCGGTACAGTGATGAGGCGGCGGCAGTTGCGCAGGGGCTTGAACGGCTCGATGACTCAGGAGTCGTTCTGCGCGTGGTTGAAGCGGGCAAACCGGGATTTCAACTACGTCCCGGTGAGACGGGGCTATCAGTCTTTGACAAGCGCATCATTGGCGCTGAAGAACTCCTGCTCCTGTTTCGACCAGGCAGTCAGGTCGTTGAGCGTACTATCGCTCAGATTCGTGCCAGAGGAATGGACGTCATTCGGACTCCAGGCGATCCGACCCGTCTATCGCCACAGGCTTGCCAGGCGCATTGTGAGATTGCGCCTGGCGCAGGTATGACGCGGAATCAGTTTAAGAAAGCGCTTAGAGAACTCGAATGAAAACACCTATCAACGATATCTGGCGTCAGTTCGCGCTCGATCCTCCGCCTGCCCATCTTTCGGACGAACTGGTCCAATGGGTGGCGCGGATGAGCGCCCACGTGCACGTCACATTTGCTGATCCGCCCGGCGTGACGCCAGCAGAGCTCGCCGCACTGATAACCCTGGGCGGGGGCGATATCCACCCCGATCTTGCCTTCTTTTACACGCATTACCATCCGTGGCATGCCTATCGCCATGGCCTCGACGTGTGGCGGCGAACAGTAGAGCGTATCCGGCGACGATCCGCCCCAATCGCCGGACACCCTGACGCTCCGCCGCATATCCCCGCCTTGTGGCCGATATCATTGGGCGATCAACAGGATATCGTGGCTTTTCTCGATAGGCGGGAACGGCTGGCGATTATCAGTCTCGACCACGATCAACGACCGACATGGGTGCGGGCCATCGGAATCATCGGTTACTTGTCGGCTATTGTATTGGTTGAATGGTTGCTGGACCAGGGACGGTATGCGTCTCATCAGGAGGCGGCACAGGATCCGCACGTCCTGCGCGTTTCCAATTGGGACTTACACGACCCGCCAGTGCATCCGCTCCTGCTTACCGCGTGATCAGGAATAAACCGATGTCCTCCCTCTTGCACGCATTCGTAACGCGCTTGCACGCTCGACCAGGCGCCGCCATCGATGCTATCGAGCGTCTCGAGGCGCGCATCCAACGCCGACTTCCAGACGACGACGCGGCGTTCCTCCTCCTGTCCAACGGAGGAGAAGGGCGTCTGGCAAAGGGATATGTGTCCCTTTGGAGCATTCAGGAGATCGCGGAATTGAATGAGGAGTATCGCATTCAAACGTATCTGCCGGAGGTAGTAGCCATTGGCACGGATGGAGGAGGCGTGTGTTACGCACTGGACTATGCAACGAACGACCGCCCCGCCCTGATCACCGTTCCGTTGGGGAATCTCGATGCGCAGTCCGTCACGCGACTCGGCAGGATCTTCCTCGAAGACGTCAGCACCTTGATGACCTGAGAGAGCCATTGATCGTGTCCTCAATGCCAGGACGCGGCGCGGCCTTCATCCGCGCCTGCCGCACAACGGATGCACGACGAGGAATGATATAATGAATCACAACTAGCCAGTGCGCGCCTGCTCTCGTGGTCGATGCGGGAGGGTGTATCAATGGAAACAATGGCTGTGATTGAAATACCGCGCGACGTGTTGCATGCCGCCCGGATGACCCCTGAGGAGCTGCGCCGGGAACTGGCGCTGGTTCTGTTCCAACAGGGGAAGCTGTCCTTCGGCAAAGCGCGTGAACTGACGGGTATGACGGTCTGGGCGTTTCAACACCTCCTCGCCAGTCGCGGCATCGCCCCACATTACGACCTCGCCGACTACAACGCTGATCTCGCCACATTGCGCGCTGCGGGTCGGCTATGAGCGTGGTGTGCAACGCCTCACCGCTGATCAACCTGGCGCAGATCGGGCTGCTTACCCTGCTGCGCGACCTGTACCACACGCTCGTGATCCCTGAGGCCGTCTGGCATGAGGTAGTCGTGGCCGGCGCCGGGCAACCCGGTGCACGGGAGGTGCAGGCAGCCGATTGGATCACCGTCCAGCCGGTGACGAACCGCCCGCTGGTTCAGGCGCTGCGGCAGGAACTGGATGCCGGTGAGGCGGAAGCCATCGCCCTGGCGCTGGAGCTCACGGCAGAGGCGCTCATCATGGACGAGCGTCTGGGACGTGAGACAGCGCAGCATCTGGGCGTGCCATGCATCGGCGTCATCGGCGTCCTGCTGGAAGCCAGACACAGCGGCAAGATCCACGCGCTCACGCCCTATCTGGACGCACTCCGCCATCAGGCCGGGTTCTGGATCAGTGAGTCGCTGTATCAGCGTGTGCGGCAGGATGTAGGCGAGGGATGAGCTGCCGCCTGAAACGGCCGGGTTCAGCTCAGCGCCCGCTCCTTCACCCTGGCGCTCGGGCGCTTCATCTCGCCGGATAGCATCGTCCCCGGCGCGGGCGCGCTGACCCTCGCGCCGCACGACGCCGTGGCGCGGCAGGCATGGGCGCAGCGCGGCGGCGTGCCGGAGACGCCGCAGGCGCTCAATCGGTATGCGTATGCGCGCAACAATCCGCTGCGGTTCACCGATCCGACGGGGCATTGCGTTGGCCTGCTGGCAGGCGTGGATACGCTCACCTGCATCGCCCTGGTCGGCGGCGGCCTCCTGCTGGCGGGGGCGCTCGTCGCTGTCGCTACGTCACCGTCGACGGGCGTGCGCTGGAGCGACTATGACTGGACTGATTGGTCGCTGCCGGGGTTTGCCGTTGAAGACCATGAGGCAGGCCATGAACCGGTCCATCTCGCCTCATCACAGCGACCGCAAACGAATGATCCGCAGGCTTCGACGACCGATAAACAACCAACGACGCTGGCGCCTGGTCCGTATGCGGGCGAGTCCATCCCTGCCCGTGGACCGGGACGGGATTTTACGCCAGAAGAACGTGATCGGATTGACGAGATCGGTCGAGCCACAGGTTGCCATACCTGTGGTGCAACGGATCCGGGAACGAGAAGCGGTCGCTTCATTCCCGACCATCAACCGCCTAATCAGCTCAATCCTGATAATCGCCCACAACGATTGTACCCGCATTGTCGTCACTGCAGTCAGCGACAAGGCGGAGAAGTCAACGCCGCGCGCCAGCAACAACGCACACAGCTCCACAGAAAAGAGTAGCGAGAAGCGGTCCGCCAACCTGGAGGCTTGTGCGACGCCGACGCCAGCCATACGTATGGGAGATGGCAATGGAATATCAGGTGATCCTGCACATCGACCATTTCCAGTTCTTCGTCGCTGACGAACAGTATCAAACGAATACCGCCGCAATCTGGACGGAAGAGGCGCTCCATCGACAGGTTGCATACGGCGCCGACCTCGTTGCCGTCGGAACAGTGCGGTATGGCGGCGAGACAAAGGTGATGGTGCGCTTCGATGACTGGCACGACGTTCCTGACCATGTGAAAGGCGGTGATACGCCGTGGTGCGAGATAACGGTATCGTCCGGCATCGTAGCGCTCTTTGCTCCCGAAAGCGATTTCGCCACATGCCCGCGTATCCCTGTCCCGCCTGGACGGTACAGAGTATTTGTGATTGTCGAACATGGAGACCGGGTAACGGATGAGTTGGCAGCATCTGGTGACGATCAGTACCTTATCATATTCACGAGAGTATCCTGACATGCCGACATCTGCGTCCGTCCTCAGCACAGGGGCGCTGACCAGTTCACCACACGGTGGTATCGCGTGGACAGTGGAGGTGCAGCACGAATGCCCATGCCATCGTCGATAGCATCCTGATTCTACATACCTTTGCGCCTTCGTGTCTTGGTGTGAGATTGACGGCGCTGCGGTCCGATCAGGGACCCGCCTGGCAGCCACTGCGCCAGGTTCCACCCGGCGCCCTGGCTCTCTAGCGACGTCCCCGCCGTTCAGACCGACCTCGACGTCGCTGGATTGCTGCCAGGCGCCGGCAAGCCGTTTGATAGCGCGCATGCGCTGATTTCGCTGGCGCGCGGCGACACGACGGGCGCCGCACTCGCCGCGGCAGCCATGATCCCCGGCGCGGGCATCGGCGCGACGAGTGTGACGTGGGCGTGACAGATAGTTGAGGGAACCAGGTACGTGAGCGCAAAGAAACGGGCAGCGGAGTTACAAGCCGAGACAGTAGCGCACGACGGCTTCGACCTGCGCGAGCATGCGCGCGCTCAAACGACCCGCTGGCGTCGGCGGAAAACGCCGGGCATCCAACGACCGAATCTGGAAGCCCAGAAACACCGTCTCCATCGGTAGTCCGCTCTCAGTGGGCGGCACGCGAACATTGGTCGGATAGTCCCTGGGGATGTTCTCCCCTTTCGTGCCCACCACCACCGTCACCACCAGGGGAAGCCGGTTGATCGCATCGATCGATAGGACGAGCACCGGGCGTTGTCCCGCCTGCTCACGACCCTGCACCGGGTTCAGATTCACGAAGTAGATCTCGCCCCGCTGGATGGTCATGCCAGGTGGTCCAATCCATCGAATTCCGTGAGCGCAAATTCAGTCTCAATCTGGCGCAACTCCTGTTGCACCGCCGGGTCGCTGGACATCGCAATCAGGTCGCTCTCCGCCACATCCAGCACAGGGCGCACCTGTGCCCGGATCCGGCGGGCCAGCCGTTCCATCAACCAGAGTTGCTCGGTTAGGGAGAGGCGCTCGATATCCGCATCGAGGCGCTCAAGCAGCGGCGTGGTCATCTGGTTCCTCCTGCCCATCACCCGGTACCAGCACGGAATACGCGTCGTCACAAGGGGATGCATGCTCCACAACAGTATAACATAGCTGAAGCGATGAAGGGGACGCAGGCATCCTCCAACGGCGCAGCGATGCGGAGCAAGGCGGCAAGGCGCAGGCGCCAGGGCTGCGGTTGCACGCTACCGACCACGGAGGGACGCTTACCAGGAATGATGCGTTGCACGCGGAAACGTTGCAGGGCGCCGGTACGCAGATGGAAGATCGAGCAACCAGAGCGGCTTTCTCCGCCCCGCCACCTGATTTCGGGTCTCAGTTCTCGGTTCTCCGCAGCGCGTGCGCGCTGAACGTCACCGGGCAACGCCGTGATGCGACGGGGCTGTTGTAGTATCATGCCAGGTATTATGACCCGGCGCTCGGGCGGTTCATCGCGCCCAATAGCATCGTCCCCGGCGCGGGGGCGCTGACGCTGGCGCCGCACGACGCCGTGGCGCGGCAGGCATGGCCGCAGCGCGGCGGCGTGCCAGAGACGCCGCAGGAGCTCAACCGGTATGCCTATGCGCAGAATAATCCGCTGCGGTCCACCGATCCGGCGGGGCATTGGATCGAGAGCGCGCTCGATATTGCCTTCATCGCCTATGATCTCTATGACATCTCCCAGAACGGGCTCACGTGGGAGAACGGGCTGGCGCTGGCGGCGGATGCCGGCGGGCTCATCCTGCCGGGGCTCACCGGCGGCGGCGCGCTCGTGCGCGCCGTGGCGCACGCCGATAACGTCGCGGATGCGGCGCGGACGGCGACGCGATCCACGAGATTGAACGGTTTTATCACGCGACGAGCAGGGCTGGCAGGGAGTCGCTGCTTGCCGACGGGATCGATCTGAACAAAGGACGTCTCAATCTGGACTTCAACCCTGCCGGACAGCGAGGATTCTATGTGACGAAGGACGTCCACCAGGCGGCAAGGTGGGCAACGCGGAACTTTGGCGAGCAGGGCGTGATTGTCGAGTTCGTCGTGACCGCCACCGATCTGCGACACCTCAACGGCAGGGTCTTCGCGAGCGCCGATCAAGAATGGGCGGCGATGGTCGTTGCGGGCCGGCAGGGACGGCTCCGCCACAGCTACGATTACGTGGAAGGACCGGTGCTGCTCAATCCCAGAGACGTTGACAACGGCCTGGCTCCTGTCGGAGGCGGACATCAACTGGCCATTTTCACCGACCGGGCCGTCGCAGTGTTCAATCACGGCATACAGCGTTAACGAGAGGTGCAATAATGGATGATGAGATTCGCGAACACTATGAACTCACCATCGAGTGTCTTATGCGCTATGGCGGGCTGAGGTACGACGACGCCGTACGCACAGTCGATGCGTCCGGGTTGTATCGGGATGTCAACACCGAAGTAGATCGTTTAGTGATCTTGCACGAAGAGCCCTACTATTGGGCGATGCACTTGTTGTACGGAAAAGCGGATCCACAAAACTATTGGTTTCATAATCCCGACCTCTGGCCTCCCCCGCCCGACTACAGGCGTTGGATGAAGGAGCGGCGCACCCGATGATCGAACCCGTCGTCACAGGCGCGCCCCAACCGCAACGTGCACGCTGTCCCCGTCCGCCACGCCGGTGGCCGACGCACCGCCGGTGCAGAGAAGGAATGCCGGGATCCGCCCGTTTCCCTGAGCCCGCGAGTGAGTCGGATGCGCGGCGGATCGGTTCTTGGTTCTCGGTTCTTGGTGGCGCGCCCGACTGCCGCTTTGCCGGTTGGGACCCAGCGCACTGGAGTTATGGCGATGCGCTCGACGCCGTTCAGACCGGCTTCGACGTCGCCGGATTGGCGCCAGGCGTCGGCGAGCTGTTTGATGGCGCGCATGCGCTGATTTCCCTGGCGCGCGGTGATCCGGCGGGCGCCGCACGCGTCGCAGCGGCGATGATCCCCGGCGCCGGCATGGGTGCGACGAGCGCGACGCGCGCGGCGCGGTATAGCAATGAGGCGCACGAACCGCAGCATTGGCAAGGAACGTTGTCTCCCGGTCGCCATCGTGATACAATTGACGGCATAACATCGGTACAGGTTTGCACCGCGGAGATGGACATGCGCTATCAGGACGTCGTTGACGCAATCAAGCAGTGGCCCCTTGATCAACAACTCCTGCTGCTGGAAGAAATGACCCGCACCCTGCGCACAGAGCTGGCGTCGAACAGTGCACCGTCGCCCCGCCCGGCGCCAGCGATGTGGCGCGGTCTGCTCAAGACCGCTGCTCCTGC
>NZ_JBYNRX010000068.1:0-66377 GCF_057785375.1 Roseiflexus sp. | reverse complement strand
GCTGATCGGGTTCGCCAATCTGACGGTGCAGGAGCGCGAGGAGTTGGCGGCGGTGATGCAGTCGCTGGTGAGCGGGATCGACCGCACGCTGAAGGAGATCGGGCAAACGGTGAAGACCGTCTCCGGCGTGGCGCTGCCGTTTGACAGGATGCTCGACGATAACGAGGATATCCGCGATATTCTCGAGTACATCGGCGACACGCTGCAAACCGGCGTGCTGGCAGAGACGGCGCAGGAACACGAGGAAGCGCCGCAACGCAGCCGCACGCGCGAGCGAGAGGAAGCGTCGCCGCGCACGATGCGTGAGCGCAGTCAGCGGTAGGAGGACACTGTGGCAGTGCGCAGCAAACCGCTTGGTTCCTCGCCGCAGCGCCCGGCGCGACCGCAGCGACCGCCTGCCGTCGCGCCGCGCAAACCGTTTGCGCCGTATCCGATCGTCGAGCCGCCAGCACGCGCAGGGATCGGCGCTCCTGCCGGCATCCTGATGCTGCTCTTCGGGCTGCCGTTGTGGGCGCTTGGCGCGAAATACACCCTCGACGGCGCAGTGATCGGCATCAATATGCTGGCGGCGTTTCTCGAATTGCCCGCCCGCATTCCGGCGCCAACCGGATGGTGGAACCTGTTGCTCATTCCGGTCGGGATGCTCTTCTCATATGTCGAGTCCAGCGTGCGGTTGAACCTTTTCGGCGGGCCGGCGCAACTCTTCGCGCTGATCGTTCTGCTTGTTTTTACCCACGGCATCGACATCTACACCACGTACCTGGGCATTTCATCCCTCGCAGCGCAATTCTCCGGCATCGGGCAATTCCTCAATCTCTTCTGGTGGAGCCCGTACATTGCAGCGATCGTGCTGACCTACCTGCCCGAACTGCTCATTCGCGGCGGTTGGTCGCTCCTCACGGAATAGCCTGGCACTCCGGGCAGTAGTGCGTCCCCCGTTGCGCAACCACGGTTTTGACAATTGTGGCGCCGCAGCGCGGGCACGGTCGCCCCGCGCGGTCATAGGCGTTGAAATGGTCCTGGTTCGTGCCGCGCGCGCCGTAGGAGTTGCGATAGTCGCGCAATGTGCTGCCGCCATTGGCGAGCGCCTGCCGTAACACTGCGCGAATACCGTCGTGGAGTGCGGCAACTTCGCTCGCGCTCAGATCGGCTGCCGAGCGGAGCGGATGAATGCGGGCATGCCACAGCGCTTCGTCGGCGTAGATGTTTCCGATCCCGGCAATTACCGATTGATCGAGCAGGAGTGGTTTGATGGCGCGTTTACGGTTTTGGAGTAACTCTGCGAGATGCTCGACGGTGAATGTTTCAGAGAGCGGTTCGGCGCCGTGTGCGGCGTCGAGCGCAGCGAGACCTGTGGCATCCAGCAGCCGCGCGCGCCCAAACTTTCGTGTGTCATGGAAGAAAATCCGGCGGCCATCCTCCAGTCGAAGCGCCAGATGGGTATGTCTGTCCGGTTCGGCATTGGCGGGATGAACCGTCAGACTGCCGGACATCCGCAGGTGCAGCGCCAGCGTCCAGCCGCCGTCGAGATCGAGGAGAATCCACTTGGCGCGCCGGCGCCATCCGCGCACCTGACGACCGGCGAGTAGCGCGATGAACTCATCGGGCGCCGGCGTCTCCACCATACGGGGCCAGTCGAGCCGCTCGACGCACGCAATGCGTGCGCCGGCAACCTGCACCCCCAGGCTGTCGGCAGCGTGTTGAACTTCGGGTAACTCTGGCATCGTTCTATGGGCAGAAATGGTCTTGAGAGCATATGTTTGCATTATAGCGCATATGGCGGACGGGCGTGACTCCGCTGTGCTACAATACGCTGTGCTATGAACCATCGCTCGTTTTCGGTCAATCAGGTTGCACTGATCGCAATCGTTGCCTGTGTGGCCCTCTTCATCACGGGTCAGCCGCAATCACCGGTGTTGTCGCGCTGGACTCAGGGCAGCCAGGCGGTTCCGACGATCGGTGCGGTTGCCGAACCCGTCGCTGACCAGTCGCTGTTGGCCATCACGACAAGCGCGGGACTCTATGAAGCAGAGCGCGCCCAACTCGATGAGGAGTCGCGCCGCGCTTACGAGTATGTCGCTGCGCGTTTCGGCGGTTCGATGGCGGCGCCGCTGACTGTTGCGTTCGTTCAGGACGCTGGATGTTCGCTGAGCGGCATCGCCTTCACCGACATTCGCAAAGTCCAGGTCTTCACGTGCGACAGCATCGGGCGCGAACGGGCAATTGCCATTCTGGCGCACGAGTATGTGCATCAACTGCAACACGACCGGTACGGACCGCGCCACCTCAGCGCTGATCTGATCCTTTCTGAAGGATTGGCGACGTGGGGTGCGGGACAATACTGGCTCGGCGGCCATCCCGATTTCCGCAGCTACGTCCGCGCACAGCGCGCCAATGGGATGTTCTACCCGCTCGCCACTCCTTATGCCGGGCGTGGAGTTGCGGTCATGAACGCGCTCTACTACCAGTGGGCCAGTTTTGTCGAGTTCCTCGTCGACCAGTACGGGCGTGAACGCCTCGATGCCCTGTACGTCACCGGCGGCGGTGCGCCGGGTTCGGCGAATTACCAGGCGATCTACGGCAAAGACCTGGCGACGCTGGAACAGGAATGGATCGCGTGGCTGGACGATAATCGCTAAACGTTGCATGGTGCACGTTGAAGGTGGGAAGGCAGGGAAGTGCGAAAGTGGAAGGCGGAAGGTGCGAAGGTGGAAGGTTGGTCCCTAACCTCTAACCCCTAAATGATTTTTGCGAAAATAATCCGCTATCGCCACGTCCAGCCCGCGCAGGCGGGCTTTACAACTGTAGCCCGCGACTTCAGTCGCCGGGCGGGCAGGCGGATAGCGGAATAATTAGTCAAAAACCGTACCCTATGCGCCATACAAACCGTATAACGCCAGAAATACCCGGTCATCCGAAAAGAGGCGCAAGGCTCCTCCGCTTCCTCTGGCGCCTGTTTCTGGCATTCGTCAAACTGACGATTGTGGGCGTCATTCTGGCGGCGACCGCGATCATTATCGTATACCGCCACTATAGCCGTGACCTCCCTGATCCGGCGCAGATCGGGCGTCATCGCCCGGCAGAGACCGGCTACATTTATGCGCGCGATGGAACGGTGCTCTACGAACTGGTCGATCCCCTGGGCGGCAGGCGAACGGTCGTCCCTTTCGAGCGCATTCCGCGTGTCTTGATCGATGCGACCGTTGCTGTCGAAGACGCCGGGTTCTGGGAGAATCCCGGCGTCGATCTGCGGGGCATCCTGCGTGCGCTGTTCCTCAACTATCAGGCAGGCGACGTCGTAAGCGGCGGCTCGACGATCACGCAGCAACTGGTGCGCAATGTGCTCCTGTCGCCCGACGAGCGCGACGATCTCTCCCTTGATCGCAAACTGCGCGAAGCCATCCTGGCAATCGAGGTGTCGCGGCGCTACAGTAAGGAACAGATTCTCGGCATCTATCTCAACGAAGTCTACTACGGCAACCGGGCATACGGCGTCGAGGCGGCGGCGCAGTCCTACTTCGGTAAGCATGTATGGGAATTGTCTCCGGGCGAAGCCACGCTGCTCGCCGGTCTGCCTCAATCGCCAACGACGCTCAATCCGCTGAATAATCTGGAGGGCGCAAAACAACGGCAGCGCATTACCCTCGATCTGATGATCAAATCCGGCTACCTGACCGAATCCGAGGCGCAGGCGATCTTCGATGAGCCGCTCCGCTTCGCATCCACCGAAACCGTCATCACCGCGCCGCACTTTGTGTTCTACGTACTGCGGCTGCTCGAAGAACGCTACGGACCGGACGTGCTCTACCGCGGCGGGTTGCGGGTGGTAACCACGCTCGATCCCACGTGGCAGGCGGAAGCCGAACGCACCGCGCGGCAGTGGATCCGTGAAGGGGGACCAGGGTACACGCCGCTGCGTGAGCGTGGCGCCACGAATGCCGGGGTCGTCATGCTCACTCCCGATGCGCAGATCATCGCCATGGTCGGCAGCATCGACTACAACGACCCAACGATCGATGGGCAGGTCAACGTGACCCTTGCGCCGCGCCAGCCCGGCTCCGCACTGAAGCCTGTCGTCTATGCCGCTGCCCTTCAGCGCGGATGGACGCCTGCAACCATCATCTGGGATACGCCGGTCACCTACCCGGCGGGTGATGGAACCGTCTACGCCCCGCGCAACTATGACAATGCCTTCCACGGTCCACAACGCTTGCGCATGGCGCTGGCGAACTCGCTCAATATTCCAGCGGTCCGCACGCTCGAATATGTCGGTATCGAGGCGTTCGTGTCGCTTGCCCACCGTATGGGCATCACCACATTGGACGATCCGCAACGTTATGGGCTGCCGCTGGCGCTCGGCGCTGGCGAAGTTCGCCTGCTCGACCTGACGGCGGTCTACAACACCTTTCGCAATGGCGGACGCTATCGTCCGCCAGTTGCCATCCTGAAAGTCGCCAATGCGCGTGGCGAGACGCTCGAAACTGCCAGCGACACCCCCGGTCGCCAGGCGCTGGGCGATCGCGGCGAGCAGATCGCTTACCTGATCACCGACATTCTCAGCGATAACGCAGCGCGCCGCTACATGTTCGGGCGAAACAATGTGATGGAACTTCCCGATGGCCGGCCGGCGGCGGTGAAAACTGGCACCAGCAACGAGTGGCGCGACTCCTGGACGGTCGGGTACACGCCCGATATCACCGTCGGCGTCTGGGTTGGCAACAACGACAACGCACCGATGCAGGAGGTCGCCGGATCGAATGGCGCTGGCGTCATCTGGCGCGCACTGATGGTGCGGTACCACGAAGGGCGCCCTATGCTGACCTTTGAGCCGCCAGACGGCATCCGGGAGGTGATGATCTGCGCCGACACCGGCGCGCTGGCTGGCGACCATTGCCCCCGCCCGATCAAAGAGCGATTCGTGGCGGGAACCGAGCCGCGCACCAGCGATGTGTCCCTTCTGACCGTGGGCGTATCCGATGATGGGCGATGCCTGGCGGCATCGTACACGCCGCCGGAGCGCGTGCGCCAGGTGACCTTCGTTGTGTACCCGCCGGCATTCCGCGCATGGGCGGAGTCGAACGGCATCCCGCAACCGCCGCAACAGTATTGCCCGCCGCCGGAAATCAGCGCCGGGCGTGAAGGCGGCAGCATTGCGCGGATCACCCAACCCATCACCAGCACCACCGTGCGAGGTCCGCTGGTGTATGTGCGCGGCGCCGCTCTTGGCATCTATGCGCTCGACATCGCCTCCGGGCGGGATCCCGCCACAGGCTGGCGCACCATTGCGCGCGGTGAAGCGATCCGCGACGGTATTCTGGGCATCTGGCAGACGGGGGAAGAACCACCGGGAGTGTACACCCTCTGCCTGCGCGTCACAACGAGCGAAGGCATCCTGATTGAACAGCGGGTGTGGGTGCGGCTCGAAGCGGCAAGATCAGATGCCCCTTGAGGTTCAGAGCGGCGGTCATACAGGAAAAGCGCTATCGCCCGGTTCAGCCTGCGCAGGCGGGCTTTGCAGCAGGAGCCCGCGGCTTATTGGTCTGTAAAGCACGTTTTCCGGTGATGGTCCAGGCATGCATGGTCAGGCGGCAAGCAAGCGCGTCTCTGTGGCGCTGCGCCTGGGCTGGCGACTGAAGTCGCGCCGGGCAGTCGTTCCGCCGGGCGTCCACCTGCGTTGACGCCGCCGTTCCCGTCCGCGCAGGCGGGCTTCGCAGCAGGAGCCCGCGGCGTATGGAGTTTGAGAGATTAATCCGGTATCGCCCGGTCGAGCCCGCGCAGGCGGGCTTCGCAGCAGGAGCCCGCGGCTTCAGCCGCCGGGCGACAAGGCGAATGGCGTCCTGATGAGGTTGCGCGCTCGCCAGGAACCGGACGTGACGTGACATTCATGCACAGCGCAGTGCGAGAATTGTTTGATCAGGCGCTCAAGCAGAGCGATGCCGAACGATGTGGTCTCCTTCGCGCCAGATTTCGAAGCGATTCTTGCCGCCGCATTTCGCGCGCAGCAGCGCCTGATCCGCCCGTTCGATCAACGTCTCGACATTCGGCATATCGTATGGATCGGCAAGGGCGGCAACGCCAAAACTGGCGGTCACACCTACCGTCGCCGGATTGACAGCAACGACAGTCTGCGACAGCATCAGGCGTAGACGCTCGACGACCTGCACTGCGCCGTCCTCGTTGGTCTCCGGCAACAGCGCGATAATCTCCTCACCGCCATAGCGCGCAAGGAGGTCACCAGAACGCAATTCATTGCGAAACACGCGGCTGACCGTCTGCAACACCCGATCACCAACCGGATGACCATAGACATCGTTGATCCGTTTGAAGTCGTCGAGGTCGGCGATGATCACCGCCAGCGTGTGCCGATGCCGCCGGGCGCGCTCGAATTCGCGTCGTGCTGCGACGCAGAAGTAGCGGCGGTTGGAGATGCCCATCAATGGGTCGGTGATCGCCAGGTGCTGCACTTCGGCGAACAGCCGCGCGTTCTTGATCGCAATCGTCGCCTGCTGAGCGAACATGCTGAGCAGACGAACATCGTCATCGGTGAAAGTACGCTTCAGATTGCTATCGCCTGCACTCATCGCTCCGATCAGTTCATCGCCCGCCAGCAGTGGAACCCCCAACACGTTCGCAGTGGTTTCCGCTTCGCACTGAAGTGAGCGTCCATCCCACGCGCGGTAATCGTAGACAACAACTGGCCGGCGCTGCAATGCTGCTTTGCCCATCGCACCCTCTCCTAATGCCAGTCGCACGCCAGCGTAGTCATAGTCCATATTGACGCTCAGGTGCACGAGCAAATCGTTGCGCTGCGCATCATACAACGCCAGGGCGCCGTGTGCTGCGTGGATAAGAACAATCATGCGCTCGACGATCGTTCTCAGCACATTATCGAGATGCAGGTTGCCGGTAATATCCCCCATGATGCTGTACAGCGCATCGAGTTGCTGTACTTGCCGCCACAGCTTCTCATAGAGTCTGGCACGCTCGATAGCGACGCCAATATGCTCAGTCAGTTCGACCATCAAACGCAGATCATCTTCGGTAAGGACGACTCCGTTCCGGCTTTCGATGTTGAGGGCGCCAATAACCGTCCCTTTATCGCGGAGCGGTACGCACACCTCTGATACAACACCGTCAATGACGCCAAGAAAATCGTTGTCGGCTGTCACATCGGCGATCAGCGTCGGGCGTTCACTCAGGATCACACGACTGATGATGCCCTTGCCAACTGGAATCCGCTCCCAGATAAAGGGATATCCAACCTGATGCTGAAGTATCAACTCATCGTTTTCACGCAAATAGAGACACACCTGGGTGTACCCAAATGTGCTGGCAATCGACTCGACCACCGTGCGAAAGATGGCAGACAGACCGACCTCACGCGCCAGCGCCGCGCGCACCTGCCCCATCAGACGCAATTCCTGCGCCTGCCGTTGCGTGATGAGGTGCAGATCACGCAGGTGCTGCGCATTGGCCCGCAATTCCGCTTCGATACGGCGCCGCTCTGTCAGTTCCGTCTGAGCGGCAGCGTACAATTGTGCGTTATAGATCGCAATCGCCGCCAGATCGGCGAAGCGCGCCAGTAACGCGGCGATCGCATGGAAATTAACGGCATCCGGCGCATCATAGGCGACCCCCAACACCCCAATGACCGTCGCGCCAACCTTGAGCGGCACGGCGATGATTGCGCCAAAATCGGTCATGTCCAGCCGCTCGATGCGTCCCTCCCAAGACCGGTAATCCTCCACCATCATCGGCTCACCGGATTGCCACACCCGTCCGGTGATTCCCTCTCCAGGCGCAATTTCACTACCTCGATTCAGCGCCATTCGTCCCGCAGTCACTTTCATTTCCATTACGTCGGCATCCGACCGGCGCAGGTAAAGATAGCCGTGTTCTGTGCCTGCCAGACGCGCAGCATTCTTCACAATCGCTTCCAGCACGTCGTTGAGGTCAAGACGGTTCATGATCGTCAGCACCGTCTGATGGAGAGCGGCGAAATATGCGTTGCCGTTGTGTGAGGACTTGTCTGAGGCGGAATGATTCGCACGGGCGCTCGCCAGCCGCTGCTCAAGCTCGCGTATGCGCGCTCTTAAGGCGTCGTTCTCGGACCGGATGGCATTGGCTTCGTTCATGGAAGGGAATGTGTTAAGGGTTAGAACGTATCGGGACTGGCGACCCACACGCGCGGGTGCGTTCGACGAACCATCAACAATGACGTGTAACCAGGCGGCAGGGCGTATGGGGTTGGACGAACGCCTTACATTTTTTTAATTGTACCAGATTGAGATGATATTTTCATTACCAGGCGATGCCGATCATTGACAACTGCACCCTCCATCCGTACCATGCGAATACGCATTGAAAAACGCCGACGCCGCATCATGCACTCCGGCGCCTGTTGGACAACGAACATGAGCGATCCGATCATTCTCTACAACGGTCCCGTGTACACCCTCGACCCTGCCCACCCGCGCGCGCAGGCGGTCGCGATCCGCAACGGGCGCATCATTGCCGTCGGCAGCGAAGGAAAGGTGCGCGCTGCGGTCACCGGACGCGCCGAGGGAATCAATCTCCACGGTCGCGCGCTCATTCCGGCGCTCGCCGATGCGCACGTCCACCTGATTGCGCACGCGCTGGCGCGCCGCAATGTCCGGCTCGACGATGCGGCAACCCTCGATGAGGCGTTGCGGCGGATCGGCGCGGCGGCAGAACGCCTTCCCGAAGGCGCCTGGGTGCAGGGGCGCGGCTGGGACCATTCGCACTGGGGGCGCTGGCCCACTGCCGCCGATCTCGATGCCATCCTTGGTGATCGACCGGCATATTTCTCGCGGAAGGACGGGCATTCCGCATGGGTCAGCAGCGCGGCGCTGCGTCTGGCAGGCATTACCGCCGATACTCCCGACCCGGTTGGCGGCGCGATCCAGCGTGAACGCGGCGAACCAACCGGCATCCTGCTCGAAACCGCCGTCGATCTGGTGCGACGCCATATTCCCCAACCGGGGCAGGAAGAGCGTCTGGCAGCGGTGCGCGAGGCCATCGCAGAAGCGCATACTTACGGTATGGTCGGCATGCACCTGCCCACCAGCATGATCCCTGGCGATGGGCGGATGACACTCGATGATCTGCAAGCATTGCGTGAACGCGGTCACCTCCAGTTGCGCTGCCTGGTCTATCTCGGTCTCGACGGTCTCGATGCGGCGCTGGCGCTTGGGCTGCATAGCGGACTCGGCGACCGCTGGATTCGCATCGGCGGCGTCAAGATGTTTGCCGACGGGTCGCTCGGTTCGCAAACCGCAGAGATGCTGGCGCCATACGAGGGGAGCGGGAACCGCGGGATTGCTGTGCTGTCAGCCGAGGAGTTGCGCAACGCTGTGCGCCGTTCGATCCATGGCGGTCTGGCGGTGATGGTGCATGCCATTGGCGATGCTGCCAACCGCAAGGTGCTCGACGCTATCGAGGCGGCGCTGCCCGGTGCGCCATCCCTGCTCATCCCCAATCGCATCGAGCACTGCCAGGCGCTGCACCCGGACGATCTGCCCCGCTTTGCGCGCCTCGGCATCGTCGCTTCGATGCAACCGATCCATTGCACTGCCGACATGGAGATGGCGGATGTGCTGTGGGGAAAACGCTGCGCCAACGCCTACGCCTGGCGCGCGCTCCTCAATGCCGGCGCAACGCTCGCTTTCGGTTCTGATGCGCCGGTCGAGTCGCTCAATCCCTGGCTTGGCGTCCATGCTGCGGTGACCCGCCAGCGACCGGATGGTACGCCGGATGGCGGCTGGCATCCTGAACAGTGCCTGACAGTCGAAGAGGCGTTGCGCGGTTTTTGCCACGGGTGCGCAGTGGCTGCCGGCGCTGCCGGTGAGCAGGGAATGATCGCGCCCGGCATGCTCGCCGACCTCGCCGTTCTGTCCGCCGATCCGTTCAAAATCGACCCGTCGGCGTTACATGCCATCCACGCTGAGATGACCATTCTCGAAGGCAATGTCGTTTGGGAACGGTAATACCTGCGGCGGCATCGTCGAAGGATACGTCTATGAATGCCAATGCCTTGTTGCACCAGGCAATTGCAGCAGCGCGTGATGGTCGCCGTGACGATGCGCGCGTTCTGTTGATGCGCACGCTGGAAGCGGAGCCGCGCAACGAGCGCGCCTGGCTCTGGTTGTCGGGGGTTGTTGATGATCCTTATGATGTGAAAATCTGCCTGGAAAACGTTCTGGCGCTGAACCCTTCAAATGCGCGCGCGCGCCAGGGATTGGAATGGCTGCATGCGCGCATCGGGTTGCCATTGCCGCCATCGCCGTTGCCGGCACGGTCCGACGGCAGCACCGAGCGCGAGATCGACGCCAGCGCCTTCTCGCTGACCCGCCTGCGTGTGTATCGGTCCGCGCCGGCGAACGTCACGGCTGCGCCGGAGACAGGACATCGGTCTGCACCGGCGCCCGCATCCGCTCACCAGAAGAGCCTCCAAGCATCGGCGCCTGCTGCGGCGCGCCAGAGCGCCCAGCCGACGCCAGCATCGGCGCGCACTGCCGTCCAGAGCGGCAATCGTGTCGTCACCTCTGCGCCGACGCCTGCTGCGGCGCGTCTGGCGTCAATCGAAACGGACGACAACACGATTCCCTGCCCCTACTGCGGCGCACCAACCGTCGAAGCGCAGCGCCGCTGCACACAGTGCGGCGGAAGCCTGCTCGTGCGGGTCGCCCTTCCGGATGAACGGTCGCTGATTGTGCCGGCGCTGGTCTGGCTCTGGCGCGGCGGCGCGATCGCAACGGTGCTGATTGCGCTGATCTTTCCTGCCCTTGGCATATTGCTCTATGAGGAGAACCCGTCACGCGGCTTTCCTATCGGCATCCTGATCCCGGCTGTCATCCTCGCGCTGGTCGGCATGACCGGCTTCTGGCTGGCTCAACACCTGGCACAACGCGCAGTGTGGGCGCTGTATCTGGCATCGGGATTGACGGCTGCCGGGTTGATTGCCGCGTTTGCGCCGGTTGCTCGCCCCGATGCGATGATCGACATCCTTAACCGGTTGCTCGGTGCGACGCCCCTGCCCTCCGGCTGGCCAGCATCGCTGCAATCTGGCGCCCGATTTGTCGCCATCAGCGCGATTGTGGCGCACATAACCGCCCTCGCGCTCATGATCATCGGGTACAATGACATCGTTGGCCGCCTCGAGCGGTTCCGCCATATCCTGAAGCCCTCCGACCACGTGACGCACTACAACAACGGCGTTGCGTTGAAAAACCGCGGGATGTGGTATGCTGCCTCCCTCGAATGGGAATGGGCCGTCAAAAAAGCCTCCTACGACGTCACCTATTTGCGCGCTCTGGGGCTGGCATATGCACGGTTGAAACAATTCGACAAAGCGCGGGCCATGCTCGACCGCGCGCTTCAGGCAGCGCCCAATCAACCCGGTCTGGCTGATGATCGCGCACTGATCGAGCGCCTGGCAGCGCAGAACGAACGCTAGGAGAAGCACGACTCATGCCCGGAAATACGTTTGGACAGGTTTTTCGACTGACGACCTGGGGTGAATCGCACGGGCCGGCAGTCGGGTGTGTAGTCGATGGATGCCCGGCAGGTCTTGAGATTTCGGAAGCGGATATTCAGCGCGAACTGGATCGCCGGCGGGTCGGGCAGAGCCGGGTAACCTCGGCGCGCCAGGAACCTGACCGGGTGCAGATTCTGTCGGGCGTGTTCGAGGGGCGCTCGACCGGAACGCCGATCAGTATGCTGGTGTTCAACACTGATGCGAAGCCGGGGCACTATGAGAACATCAAAGACCTCTACCGCCCCGGTCACGCCGATTACACCTGGGACGCCAAATACGGCTTCCGCGACTGGCGCGGCGGCGGGCGCAGCAGCGCGCGCGAGACGATCGGGCGTGTCGCTGGCGGCGCGATTGCCAAACGCCTCCTTGCGCAGCATGGCATCTCGGTGATTGCCTGGACGGCGCAACTCGGCGATCTGACAGCCGAGGTGATCGACGAGAGCGAAATCGAGCGTAATATCATGCGCTGCCCGGATGCGCGCGTGGCGGCGCTGATGGTCGAGCGCGTCGAACAGGCGCGTCGCAGCCTCGACTCGCTCGGCGGCGTGGTCGAAGTGCGCGCGCGTGGCGTTCCCCCCGGTCTCGGCGAACCGGTCTTCGATAAACTCCAGGCAGATATCGGCAAGGCGATGTTCAGCATCCCGGCAATTAAAGGCGTCGAGTTCGGTGAGGGCTTCGGCGTGGCGCATATGACCGGCTCTATCCACAATGACCCCTTCCTCCGCCGCGCCGATGGTACGATTGGCACTGAATCCAACCATCATGGCGGCATTCTGGGCGGGATCAGCACCGGTGAGGAGATCGTGCTGCGCATTGCCGCCAAACCTCCTGCCTCGATCGCCCGTCCGCAACGCACCGTTGATCGCGCGGGGAATCCGGCGGAGATCGAAATCCACGGACGCCACGATCCGACCGTGCTCCCGCGGCTGGTTCCGATCGCAGAGGCAATGCTGGCGCTGGTGCTCGCCGATCACCTGCTGCGTCAGCGCCTGGCACGGATGGATAGATGGTAAAGAAGCAACAGGTGATGGCTTATGACTGAGCATCCTGTCCGCGAAGGCGACCTGCTCTGGTCACCGCCTCCGGCGGTGATGCGCGCCAGCCGCATGCAGCAGTACATCGACTGGCTGGCGCATACGCGCGGTCTGGCATTCGATGATTACCACGCGCTCTGGCAGTGGTCGGTCACGGACCTCTCCGCGTTCTGGCAATCGATCTGGGACTTCTTCGATGTCCAGGCAACCACGCTGCCGCAGGCGGCGCTCGCCGACGCCCGTATGCCCGGCGCGCTCTGGTTTCCCGGCGCAACCCTCAACTATGCGGCGCACGCCTTCCGCTACGCCGCAGCGGAACGTCCCGCGATGATCTTCCAGTCCGAAGGCGGATCGCCGCAGACGATGACATGGGCTGAGTTGCAGCGCCAGGTTGCTGCGGTTGCCGCTGGTCTGCGAGCGCTTGGCGTGCGCCGGGGGGATCGTGTGGCGGCAGTGCTGCCCAATGCACCGCAGGCAGTCGTCGCCTTCCTTGCATGCGCATCGCTTGGCGCCATCTGGTCAAGTTGCTCCCCTGAAATGGGGGTTGCCAGCGTCGCCGACCGTTTTCGGCAGATTGAACCGCGCGTTCTGATTGCCGTCGATGGCTACCGCTACGGCGGGCGCGCCTTCGACCGTCGCGCCGCGCTTGCCGAACTGCGCAATGCGCTGCCTGGCGTCGAGCGTGTTGTGATTGTTCCTTCCCTCGATCCCGATGCGCGCGTGGCGGATACCGTTCCGTGGGACGAACTGCTGAACCATGATGCGGCGCTCCAGTTTGAACCGGTTCCTTTCGATCATCCGCTCTGGATTCTCTACTCATCTGGCACAACCGGTCTGCCAAAGCCAATCGTTCAAGGGCATGGCGGCATCCTGCTCGAACACCTGAAATCGTTGGCGCTGCACCTTGACCTCCGTCCGCAGGACCGCTTCTTCTGGTTCACCACTACCGGCTGGATGATGTGGAACTTCCTGGTCAGCGGTCTGCTGGCGGGCAGCACCCTCCTGCTGTACGACGGCAGCCCCGCATGGCCAGACATGAATGCGCTCTGGCGGTTCGCTGCCGATACCGGCATGACCCTGTTCGGCACGAGCGCCGCCTACCTTATGTCATGCCGCAAAGCCGGTATCACGCCCGGCGAAGCATTCGATCTGACCCGCCTGCGCGCCATAGGTTCGACCGGTTCGCCGCTGCCGGTCGAAGGATTCCACTGGGTCTACCAGCAAGTCAAACGCGACCTCTGGCTGGTCTCACTCAGCGGCGGCACCGACGTCTGCACGGCATTTGTCGGCGGCTGCCCACTGTTGCCGGTCACCGCCGGCGAGATCCAGTGCCGCTGCCTGGGGGCGCGCGTCGAGGTCTTCGACGAACAGGGGCGCTCGATTGTCGGCGATGTCGGCGAACTGGTCCTTACCGCGCCGCTCCCTTCCATGCCCCTCTTCTTTTGGGGCGATGCCGACGGATCACGCTACCACAGCAGTTACTTTGACGTCTACCCCGGCGTCTGGCGGCACGGCGACTGGGTCAAACTGACCGAACGGAGAACGCTGGTTATCTACGGACGTTCCGATTCAACGATCAACCGTCACGGCGTGCGTATGGGCACGAGTGAAATGTACCGTGCCATCGAGGGTATTGCCGAAGTGCGCGACAGCCTGGTGATCGACCTGGAAACCGCCGACGGCGCCGCCAGAATGTACCTGTTCGTCGCTCTCGAACCGGACGTCGTCCTGGACGACGCCCTGAAGGAGCGGATTCGCAGCCGGATTCGCGCCGCACTTTCGCCGCGCCACGTCCCCGACGACATCATCGCCATTCCCGATGTGCCGCGCACACTGAACGGCAAAAAACTGGAAGTGCCGATCAAAAAAATCCTGCGCGGCGTCCCGCCCGAACAAGCCGCCAACCGCGACGCCATGGCGAACCCGGAGACGCTCGACGCATTCGTGGCGCTTGCAGCCCAACTCCAGAGGTAGCGCGTGATTATCGGACTGATCGGCATGGCAGGCATCGGCAAGTCGCGCTGGGCAGCGCGGCTGGCGGATGCCGGATTCCAGGCGTTGCACTGCGACGACCTGATTGCCGAACGGCTGCGAACCGCATACCACGCCAATACCTTCACCGTCTACGACATCGGGCGCTGGATGGGGTTTCCATACGATACGCACTACGCCGAGCGAGAACGCATCTACCTCGCCTGCGAACACGCGGTGATGGCGGAGATCGCGGAACGGATTGCCGGGGAAGAGAATATCGTTATCGACACGACCGGCAGCATTGTCTATCTCGACGCCGCGCTCCTGGAACGCATCAAACGCCGCACAACGATGGTCTACCTGGCGGACGACGCCGATCTGCGGGTACGTTTGCTGGAAGACTACCTGGCGCGACCACGTCCGATTGTCTGGAACGGGATGTACCGGCCACGCTCCGACGAAACGCCAGCAGCGACGCTGACGCGCTGCTACCCGCAGTTAGTGCGCGCGCGCGCCGCGCTCTACCGGCAGATCAGCGACATCGTGATCGAACCGCAGCGCCACCGCAATCCGGCATTCACCGTCGCCGATTTTCTGGGGATGATCGATGCGTCATCCTGCTCCCGGACACCGTAGGGGCGGGTCTGACGATCAACCAGATGTTGCACAATCCTTGCCCGAGGTGACCGTCTTGCGGCGGACGGTGGCTTCGACAGGCTCAGACAACGTCAGCCGCTCCACGTCGGGCGGGTCTCTGAACCGCCCCTACGGATCAATTCATTGCCGAAGACATCTGCGCATTGTTGAGCGACTCAAGCACACCGCTGACCGTATTCTTCAACTCCGCCAATCCCACCGGCTTGGCAAGGTAGTGACGCACGCCCAGTCGCTTCATCTGTGTGCGCAGACGCGGTGTATCGTATGCTGTCAGCACCACAACGGGGATGTGGGGTCGTTCGTCGTGCAGCGCCTTGATCAACGCCGCTGCCGCGCGGCTTGGGGGGCTTGGATCCACGATCAGCAGATCAACCGACTCACGCATACAGCGCAGCCAGGCTGCCCCTGGCGATGGCGCCAGCGCGACTTCGACATCTTTGCCGAGCAGTCGTTGCAGTCCCTGCTGCGTTACCATCGCGGCAACCGGATCGTTGTCGACAACCAGAATGTGCTGCAAGTTCGACACGATGCCTTTCCAAACTGACAGTCATTGGGGAGAGCCGTCTGGAGCGCTTGATCCGCGCGTTCGCTTCGATTGCTCCGTTGCCACTATAACAAAAAGCGCCAGAATCGAGGAAAGTGAGGCGACAACTCCGTGTTGTAATCACACAACATCAAGATGGTACGGCACCAGAGATTCTTTGTACCGTTGGTTACAATCTTGCTATTTCTGGTTGAGAAGGGACAACAGGGGCGAGGGACGATAGAAGTGAACGTGGAAGATAGAAACGCGCCGGTAGTGCGCCGACGCAATCGCCAGCATTGCAAAAGAGAGCGTTCTCAGTTCTTGGTTCTCAGTTCTTGGTTCTCAGTTCTTGGTTCTCAGTTCTTGGTTCTCAGTTCTTGGTTCTCAGTTCTTGGTTCTCAGTTCTTGGTTCTCAGTTCTTGGTTCTCGGTTCTTGGTTCTCAGTTCTTGGTTCTTGGTTCTCAGAACCCCTACCCATCTTCCTCTCTTGCCCGATCCACAGGAAGCAGGACCGTGAAAGTACTGCCGGCGCCGGGCGTGCTTTCGACCTGGATATGACCGCCGTGCTGCGTCACGATATGAGCGCTGATCGCCAGCCCCAGCCCGGTGCCTTGCGGCTTCGTGGTGTAAAACGGCTCGAAGAGGTGCGGCATATGTTCCGGGCTAATCCCCACACCAGTATCGCGCACCACAACGACCACATACTGCATGCCTGCGTCGTGATCACGGGACAATTCGGTTGCAATGTGCAACTGCCCGCCGTGAGGCATAGCATCGCATGCGTTGAGCATCAGGTTGAGAAACACCTGACGCAACTGATCGGGATGCGCAATCAGGCGAGGGAGATGCGGGCAAAAATCGATCGCCACCGTCACCTGCCCGTGGCGCAGATGGGTCTGTACCAATTCGATCGTTTCCGCCAGCAGATCGTTGATCTCTGTCGGCTCCAGTTCATCACGCGCCGGACGGTAGAAATCGCGCATGCGCGTAATAATGCGGGCGATACGACCAAGTTCGTTCTGGGCAATGGTGAGAAAATGGCGCTGCGGCGTATCGGGAGGAATATCCTGTTCCACCAGGTAGAGACTGTTCCGCGCTGCGTAGAGCGGATTGTTGATTTCATGCGCCACCGACGCCGCCAGCTCGCCGACGGCTGCAAGTTTTGCGCTCTGCAACAGTTGCGCCTGCGCCGCATTGAGCCGCGCCTGCGCCTCCGCGTGAAGCGACTGTGTCTGATCGAGATCGCGCTGCAACGTTGCTGCCCGCACACGCTGGGCATGTTCCGCGATTGCAACTGCCGTCAAATCCGCCAGCGCCTGCACGAACGGAATATCGCGCGGATGGATCAGGTGTGGATTTTGATCGCCATACAGCACCAGAGCACCCATCCGGGACTCCTCGGTCCGTAACGGCGCCAGTAGTGCGCTCGCGGGGGGCCAGAACGCCAGGATTTTCTTCTTCTGCGCAAGCTGCGCCTCGCTCAACTCGCTCAAGGCCGCTTCGATCTCTGGACCGGCAACCAGCATCGCGCGCGGCGAAAGAAATGCACGCCCCGCCAGACCCTGACCGGGACGCAGGGATAGTTTACCGGTTTTACCATTGCTGCTGGCGACAAGCCGCAGCCGCATCCCTGCCTGATCGGCGAGAAACAGCAACGCGCTGCTCGTACCGGGAAACAGTTGAACAGCCTCGCGCACGACCAGCTGCAGGATGGTATCTATCTCGTGGGTGATAAGGAAAGCGGCGCTGATCGTCAGGATAGCGTTCAATCGTTCATTTGCCAGATGCACACGTTGAACAGACGCAGCCATCTGCGCTTCAAGCTCGGCAATACGCGCCTGTGCAGCCATCAATTCAGCTCGCAGATGCGCACTATCGTCCGCCTGACCGTTGACAGACCGCACAGGTTGCTGCGTCGGGGAGAGTCGTTGCTCGCTCATTGACCTGGTTTGCGCACGCTACTACAGTAACGTGGACCATCGTATCACACCTTTCCATCTCTCGCAAATCGAATGTTGCGAGACAATAACGGTTGGTCGAGAAGATTTCCCGTGGCGATCAGCACAAAGAAAGTACACTATCGCCATCCTGGTGTGGTTATTGTATCGGTAAGGGTAAACCTATGCCACGAAGAAAACGTCAACATCCGCTCATCAAAGTCGCGCGCGCATATCTGAGCGAACATCAACCGGTATTGAAAGACTCGCCGCTGCGCATCCATATGCTCGACGGACCTCCTGGCTCACCGAGATATGCCGTCTCGATCGAGCAGTGTGTTGCCAATGGATGCCCATACGACGTGCCTCCCGAGGATGCCGCCAATGGCCGCTGTCCGGTGATCGACTGTCCGGTACGGCATTCGGTGCGGTTGCTCTTCGACCGCAACGGCAAACTGGTCAATGCTTCCGAGAGCGGCATCCACTGGGGCTAGGGCATCGAAGCATCGATGCTCTCGGCCAACGTCGCCTGGCGGCGGGCTGAGAGCCTGCCTTTGTCGCAGCGAACACCAGCCAGGAGCGTCGGTTTGCAAGCAGAGCGTACCGCACACCACAGCGGACAATCTGAGCCTATGGATACAGTACGTGACTGGATGAACCAGCCGCCAATTTGCGTTTCCGACTCGACAACCCTCCCCGAAGCGCGACGATTGATGCATCGACACCGTGTGCGGCGTCTCCCCGTTCTCGACAGCAATGGCCGCCTGACAGGGATCGTCACCGAAGGCGATATCAACCGCATCTCCGACTCGCAGGTTCACGACATGCGTCAATACAATTTGTACCATCGCGTCGTCAATCTGCCGGTGCGTGATTTTATGAGCCGCACGGTTATTACCGTAGGACCTGATGAGCCGGTGATCGCTGTCGCTCAACTGTTGCTCCGCCATCGCATCGGCGGCGTTCCGGTCGTCGAAGGAGATCGAGTGATTGGGGTTATTACTGAAAGTGACCTGTTTCGCCGGATGGTCGAGCGGGAGACGAGAGGTTCGGAGTCAGGTCGCTAGACTTGATCTGTACTGATTCACGTGCAACTTTCCCGCCGGCAACCTTCCCTCCTGCAACGGGCAACCTTCCTGCCCCGCAACCTTCAATTCCCGCTTTTTCACCTCACGACTTGCATCTCTCGCTTTTTCCTCAACACTCGTGCGCAGTCATTTGGACCATACTGCCAGGGCGCTGCGGGCGACAGCCCTCGCTGAGCAAGTGAAAGCCCCGCTGGATCTGCTGATGCCGATGCGCAGTCGTCACGCCTGCCGGTGCGCGTTGATCGTTGCGCCTTGCCCAACGAATATCCTGTCTGACTGACCGCGATTTAGTATCAGATATGGAGCATTTTTGGCAAGCCCTTCAATTGCATCGCTCGCTTTGAGCATGAGGGCGCCGCCTCTTCCCAACCCTCCCTTCTCATACGAGGAGATAAGGGGGTTGGGAGGATGGGGAAAGGGCGCTGGGACGCTGAAAACACACATCGCATCTCAAAAACGCCGCCACCTGAGAGAGCGCCGCTTCCCACCTTGACTCGTATCCCACGCCTCTTGCGTTGTGCCCTTCGCCTCTCACCCTCACGCTGCCAGCGCGTCCAAGCGACCAATGGTCGCTTCGCTCCAGCGCTCGATCAACATCGGCGTATGCTGTTGCATCCATTCCGAGAGGCGCTTTCCCTGCGCCAGCACGGCTGCATGATAATCTGGCGCTCCCTCGGGCGTTGAGATAACTCGCCCCAGTTCGCTGCACAACCAGAGCACTTCGATCAGCAGAGGCAATGCTGCGACTTCATTCGGCAGCAATGGTGCGATTCGACCGTAACTGCACACCAGATTGACCGCCTGTGGAATGTCGAGCGGACCCCGAAAAACGCCCCAGGACGTCGCCTCCGACGGCAGCACCCTGGTCGCAAACCCAACCAGCGCATCTGCGAGATCGACAATGCGCGCATCCCGTTCCACCTGATCAAAATCGAGCAGCGCCACCACCCGGTCGCCGGCGAACCGCACATTATCGGGATGCATATCACCGTGGATCAGCACGCGCGGCAAGGCGCTGTAGGCATGATCAGGCAGGGCGGCGCGCAATGCTGACGCCCGCCCATCGTACCAGGCAAGATCGTCATGCAATTCTCCCATGACGTCACGTTCGTACAAACCTTCGGTCAGAGACGTAATGCGAGCCGGCGCATACCGGGGCAATGTCACGCCTTCTGGCGGCGGGAGATCAACGACTGTCTGGTGATAACAGGCGAGGGTCGCGCCGACTCCCACGATCTGCCCTGGATGACCCGGATCGAAGTCGGTCCCGTGGATATACTCCTGGACTTCGTAGATCCGGCCGTCGATAATCGTCACCGTTGAGCCGTTCTTGTTCTGGATCAGACGTGCAGTCGGAAACGACCGCTGACAGAGATGGTCGATCAGGCGATGGCGATAGCACACCGCAGCCAGCGAGAAGCGATAGTGGTTGCGGCGCACGACAAATCGACCGAGTCGAGTGATGACAATTGCGGTCTCATTGACAAACCCATGACCTGTAGCGGCGATTCCTTCGATCGTTCCCAAATCGTAGTGCGAAAGTATGCGTGTAATGTCAGTTGATCTCAGCATTGTTTTATGAAGTGCCGGGAGGCGCATCATTGCACCAGAGCGCACGGTAGAGACGTAAGAAAGCGACTAGCGCTTGCTGGAGGCGTTGAGCCGTTGAACACGACCGGTGTTTATTCGATTTCGTGCCCATTACTCACCAGAGCGAATAGCAGAGACCGCGCTGTCTCTGCCGTGTATCCCAGCAGATGGTTCCTTATCGACTCATTATTTCAGTTTCCAGTTGATGCACCAGCGCCTGGATGAACGCATCGATTTTGGCGCTTTCTGCAGACGAGACCTTCGACCATAGTACGAAATCGGGCGCCGGAAGGATGACCCTGAGCGGGGGAACAACCAACCGCGCACCTCGTTGTACCAATATGTTGACCAGATCGTCGATGCTGCTCGGCCGTTCGTCAACCGTTTGTGTACCGAACACTGCGACCCCCATACGTTTGAGGCGACGCTCTGGAATGGTTTCGACCAGACGCCGCATGCGCCAGCTGGCGTGATGAGCGTGGGTAAAGCTTCCCAGCACCAGCAGGTCACAACCTATGGTATCGTTAGCAGTTACAGCAGTTACGGGTGCGCAGATACTATGTGAGGCATACGGCGACAACCGGTCGGCGATGATTCTGGCGATTTCGCGGTTGTGCCCAAACCAGGAGGCGTAGACGATCAGGACTCTCATGGCACACACCTCATTGCTCCCGCACATCATTGTGCTTGCTTTGAGCATACCACAGCGGTCGTACCATGTCGGCACGGTCTGGCAACCAGCAGTGAATGTTCGGTTACGCAGTGCGTTATACTGTTGCCGCCAGGAAAGTTGTATCCGCTGGCGAACTTCAAGGCAGTGAATGTTCGGTTACGCAGTGCGTTATATTACTCAACCCAGAGTTGTCATTTCGCAATGCTGCACTGCGGCATGAGAGTGTATACTTATAGCGGTCGACGGACTGTCGAGTTGGGCAAAGGCGGTTGGCGGAGAGCCGCGTTTGCCATAGCGCACAAGCGCCGCTCGACTGAGCCCAGACCCACGGTGGCCGCCCCCCAAAGCCACCTGCATGCTGGCGTCAGCACCCCCGCTGGCGCCAGTCGCTTTTAATCGGGTGCGAGGCGTGAGGCAAGAGGCGAGGGGCGCATCTCAGGTGGAAAGGAGACATTTATGGTTATGCTTCGGGTGCGAGGCGTGAGGCAAGAGGCGAGGGGCGCGCCGAAGGTGACGGTCACCGAGGGGTGGCGGGCGGGCGGCGGGCATTCTGCGCGGCCCGACGGCGCCAGAGCGGCAACATTGCTAATCTCTAAACCCAATACCTTTCAAATAAGGACGACGAGCCATCATCGACGGGGCTAAAGCGCGGAGCCTTTGCACCTTTGTGCCTTTGTGTGAGCTTATTCGAAAGTATTGCCTCTAACCCCTAACCTCTAACCCCTAACCCCTAACCTCTAACCCCTAACCCCTAACCTCTAACCCCTAACCTCTAACCTCTAACCTCTATTCTTCACCGCGCAGACGCTTTCGCGCCGCTTCTTGCGCAGCACGAAGACGCTCCAATTCGCCGGCGGATGGCGTCATCGGTTCGGCGGGCGGGCGGCTGACGACCGTCTTGCGAGGGGCGGCGCTAGGCGGAGATGGTTGAGATGAAGCAACCGCCGTTTCCGATGCTGCTTGCGGTTCGAGACGCGCGGCGAGCGTGCGCAGACCGATGCGGTGCAACCCAATAGCGATCAGGTTGCGCGGAATAAGAATACGCCTGATCGCAATATCCAGCGGCAGCAGCAGAAGCGCCAGCCAGAGCAGCGACGCCCCTGCCTCGCGCACAACGCCACGTGCATCACGCCCTCGCTCAAAAACCTGATGCGGCTGCGGATCGATCCGTCCGCCGGTGATACGAGCCAACTCTTCCAGCACGCGGTAATCCCCTGCCTGACTGCGATACTCGGCGCTGAGCGGCATCGCAGCGCCGCCGGTTGCCAGTGCGACCGGCGTCCCCTGCCCATCACGCGCAACGATCTGCACCAGGTAGGCGCCAGCCGGCAAACTGTCGAGCGAGGTGCGATACTGGCCCGGACTGACTTCACGGAGCGTGGTTTCAACGATAGCGCCATCAGTGGCGATCAACCAGGCATCAATAAGCAACCCGGTTTGTGGCGCCCCATCGGGCGCGCGCGCCACGGCCTCCACAACCAGCGCGTCGCCGACAGGGTACGTCGCAAGGCTCAGAGCATCGCTGGCAGGTTGCGGCAGAATCCAGGCGAAGAGTTGCGCGCTGAACTGTGGGAACGCATTCCATGCAACCCATTCCTTCGCCCATCGTCCGCTGAGATCGCTCGTCCAGGCAAGGGAACGCCCCAGACCGTACTGCCACGCTGCCAGCGCCACATCGCCGTCGGGCGTAACGAGCGCCACCTGCGCCGTCTCGCGGGGGGTCGTCAGGACATAGCCGTAGAGTTCCGGCAGAGCGTCAATCCCGCGCAGGACGGGATGCGGCGTTCCCCGTTGTGGCGCCAATGCGCCCTCGACAATATATGGCGCAATGATCGTCTGCGCCTCGCCGGTCAACAGATCGGGAATATCGGCGGCGTACTCCGTCAGGAAGGTGCGCCCGCCGCCAACCGCAGCCATATCGCGGATAAATGGCACATGGTCGCCCTGCCCGATGGCAATGGAGGTCAGGGTCACGCCTTCGTCATGCAGTGAGCGCACAATTTCGAGCGCGCCTTCCTGCTGAACGGTATCACTGCCGTCGGTGATCGTGATAATATGGCGCATGGGTTGCTTGCTGGCGCGAGTATACCGCGCCGCCACCACAAGCGCATCGTGGATGTTGATGCCGCTGCCGCCAAGACTCACCTGGTTCAACTGTTCGATCGCAGCATCGCGCTGCGATCCCGGCAGCGGACCGACAATCACGCCAGGGCGATCATCGAAAGGAATGACGGTCAACTCATCTTCATCGCGCAACAGCGCCGCAATCCGCCGTGCGCCTTCGAGCGCCAGCGACAATTTGGGTACGCCATCCTCGGTTGCGGCCATGCTCCCCGAAATGTCGATCACGACGACGACGCTGACCGGCGGCTGGCGCTGACGCTCGGGAATATCCATAGTCACCGGCAGCGCCGCCTCGACCGGCGTATTGCGCCAGCCACCTGGACCGAACGACTGCGGACCACCGACCATCAGCAGACCGCCGCCGAAGTCGCGGACATATGTTGCGATCCGTTGCAGCGCCTCGTCGGAAAACGAAGAGCGGGGAACATTCACCAGCGCAATTGCCTCGTACTGGATCAACTCGCCAAACGTGTCGGGCATGGATGCCGGATTCACAACCGTAGCATCCACCTGCGCAGCGCGCAACGCGCGTTCCAGCGCGGTGACATCGTCGAGCGACTGCGCGACCAGCAGCACCTGCGGTTTGCCCCTGACGAAACTGAAGGTCTCGACGGCATTGTTCTGAGTGCGTGCATCATCGGGAACGTCGAGACGCACCGTATAGCGATTGAAACCGACCAGCGCTTCGGGAAGCAGGATCGCGACGGTTTGCCGCTCAGTCCCGATCTCGACCGGCACTGTCGCAACGACATCTCCTGCCGGACCGGTCACGCTCAGTTGCGCTGCGACGGGCGCAGTGCTCTCCAGATCGACGCGCAACGGCAGGCGCTGCCCTTCGCGCGCCGCCGCCGGCAACGTCACACCGACGATCTGCGCATCCAATCCGTCGGCGCTGCCACTGAGCGGGACCACATCTATTGCGATGCCCTGTGCAGCGGCGCGTTGTGCCAGCTCGCGCGCTGTCCCCCGATTTTCGCCGCCATCGGAGAGGAGCGCCACTCGGCGATGCCCTTCTGCCGGAAGCATCGCCAGTCCAAGTTGCAAGGCATCGGCAATGTTGGTCGCGCCGCCAAAAGGTCGCGCCTGTGGCGCACCGAAAGTGCGTTCCGGGGAAGGCATCCGCTCGACAAGCGCCTCACGTCCAAAGACAATCACGCCTGCCCGATCATCCGGCGGCATCGCCGCCAGCGCCTGCGCGATGAATGCCTCTGCGCGAGCACGTTGCGATGCGGCAACCGAGTCCGATCCATCAAGAAGGAAGATCGTTGTCGTGGTAGCGGGAGGCAGAACGACCTGGACGCCAGCAAGCGCGCCAATGAGCGCCAGCACGATAAGCGTGCGGAACACGAGGCTGAGGCGCCGTCGCCAGGCGCCGGTGCGCGCCGGAGAGAGAAGGGCGATACCCCAAAAGAACGGCAGGAGGCAAACCAGCCAGAGGGCTTCGGGATAGATGAACGAAATGCCCATACTACGCCGCACGGCGACGCGCTGCGAGCGCAAGGCGAATGCGCTGCCGCAGGTATGTCAGACTGTTTCGCTGATACACCAGCCATTCGATAATAACGATCAGGATTGCCACAGCCGCCAGCCAGCGCCAGATTTCCTGCCGCCCTACCTGTTCACGGGTTACTGCCTGTTGCAACCCGCTGACCTGCGGTACACGCAATTCGCTCGCCGGCGCAATGCGCGACTCCTCTGGCATAAACAGATTGATGGCGAAACGACGCTGCTCGACCACCTGATCGCCGCGCACCTGCTCGATGAGGTACGGTCCAAGCGCGTCAGCATCAGCGTAGATCGCCTGTCCGCCCTGAATCTGCGCGGCATCGACGCGACCATCCGGACGAACGACGCGCACGGCGGTGACGGCGGGATCGACCGCCATCACCAGCGGTTGCCCGGGCGCGATTTGCGACGCCTCCAGACCGCTCCCCGGCGCCAGATAGCCGATGATATTCGAGATCAGCAGTGGAAATGCAACCTGAAGCGGGAGATCGGAGTCTTGCAGCGCAAATGCCAGGATGACGATACGACGCCCTTCGCGTTCTCCGGCAAGCAGCATCGGGCTGCCATCTCCCTCGACCAGCGTGCGCGCCCATATGCCTGTTTCGATGCGCATTGCGCGCAGAACGTTCACCTCGCTCACGCTGACATTCCGCAGCAGCGGCGGCGCCTGCCCTTCGATAACGATTGGCGCCGGGCGCAGGAGCGGAAAATCGACGACGCCGGTGACGGAAAAGAGGGAGGTCGAGCGCATTGGAGCGATAAACAGCAGATTGCCGGTCGGCAAGGTATCCGGCACGACACGGTCGAAGATCGTGATCTGAGGCGCAGCATCGCCAGAAACCGTCGTAGTTGTTGTTTTGGTGGCAGTGATGCCGGGCAACAGTGCAAGCGCCGTTTCGAGGAAGCGATTGCCAGGACCGACAATGCGCACTTCAACGCCTGCGCCTGCCGAACTCACTGCCCACGCACGATCATCGGATGGCAGGAAGTCTACATCGGGCGCCGCAGTAAGACGCGCCTCAGCCACGCGCACCTGTGCCGGAATATCGACGATCACGGTCTGAACGGCATCTGCGGCGCCGTCGGAACCAAAATTGAGTTCATAGGCATTGAAGAGTGCGCCATCGAGATAGAGGTCGAGCCGCCGCGAGACCGGCGCCGAGCCATAACTGGTCGCCTGGACGAACAGCGTCTGCCCGGCAGGAGCCGGTTGCAGCGCCATAGCGCTTATAGCGACGTTCTCGGCGCGTTGCCCGACCGGAAAATAGCGCACCGTCGCCGGAACACGAATATCGGCGGGAATTTCGACATTCCCATCGGAAATGATGGCGATCTCGCTATCCGGTTCACGCGCCGAGAGGGCGGTGGCGAGCGCCAGCGCCTGCGACAGATCGCTACGACCGCCAGCATTGAGCGTAATCGAACGAATGGCGTCGTACATCTGGCGGCGATCCGTGGTTGAGGCGGCAAGCACATCCATCTGGCCGCCAATGGCGATGATCGTCGCCCGCCCGCCTTCGGGCAACTGTTCCACCAGTGTCTGCACCTGACGACGCGCCGCTTCGAGACGTGAAGGAGGAACATCCGTCGCCGCCATGCTTGCCGAGCGGTCGATGATAATGATCAGGTTGCGCCCGCTAATGCCGGTCGTGAGGAAGAACGGGCGCGCCAGCGCGATTGCCAGCAGCAGCAGGAGCAGCAACTGCAGGAAGAGCAACCAGTTGCGCTGCAGGCGCTGCCACGGCGCATTTGCCTCCACATCGCGCACCATGCGCTGCCAGAGGAAGGTCGAGGAGACGCGCCGTTCCTCGCGGCGAAGTTTCAGCAGATACATCGCCACGATCAGCGGACCCACGATCAGCGCACTGAGAAGCGCCAGCGGCGTCAGAAACGACATACGCCCCCCATCATTACCGCAACACTCCGCGCTGGCGCAGCATCGTCAGAATGAACTCTTCGACCGGTTGCGCCGTATCGACCTGCACATATGTAATACTGCGACCGTGACAGAAGCGTTCGATCGCTTCCTGCCATTCGCGCAGATGATCCTGATAGCGTTGCAACGTCTCCAGGTCGGCGGTAATCTCGACCGCCTCACCCGTCTCCACGTCCAGCAGGCGAAAATCGCCGTCGAGTTGCGGGCGCAATTCCTGCGGCGCCAGGATGTGGAGCAGAGTGATCTCGAACGGGCGCGATCCGAGTGCGCGAAGTGCATCTTCCCAGCGCGAATCGAGGAGATCGGAGCAGAGGATCAACGGACCCGGATTGATGGCGGTGCGCGCATAGCGTTTACAGGCGTCTGCCAGGTCGCCAGCGCTGCCGGGTTGGAGTCGTTGGAGAAACGCGAAGAGCGGCAACGCACCCGCCTTGCCGCGCACCGCGCGAAGTTGCGCCCCCGCTCCGGCCGCAAACGCCGTCACCGTCACCCGGTCGAGCGTCGAGAGCGCCACGTACCCGAACGCCGCCGCAAGACGACGGGCGTAGGTCAATTTATGCGGATCGCCCCAATCCATCGAGGCGCTGTTATCCACGAGCAGATGGATGGTCAACTCCTCCTCAGCGACGAACAGCTTGAGGAAGAAGCGCTCCATCCGCGCATAGAGGTTCCAGTCAATCTGGCGAATGTCATCGCCACGGACATAGGGGCGAAAATCGGCGAACTCGACCGACGACCCGCGTCGCGGACTGCGCCGCTCACCCTGGATGTCGCCAACCATCGCGCGCCGCGTCAGCAGCGCCAGGCGATCCAGTTTACGCAGAAAAGCGGAGTCAAACAACGATTGTGATGAAGTCGTCGTCACTGCTTCACCTTCGACTCAGTGTTGTTACTGTAACTGTTTGTTCACGCACTTCCTGGGATCGCAGGAGTGATGCATAGCGCCCTGGGGCGGCGGGGTGCCGTGCGTTGGCGCTTGCTGAGGCCATTCCGCCGCCGCTTCTCTTTTTCGGGGGCTGCCCCCGAACCCCCGTTTTGGGTGGCCAGCAGCATCGTTTCCCCCAACCGTGAACACTTATACGAAGGTGCGGTCATTCGTACCATACTGCCGGGACGCTGCGGGCTAAAGCCCTCGCTGAGGCACGTGAAAGCCCCGCCGGGGCTGCTGATGCCAGGGCGCGGTCGCGTCCACGACTGCCGGTGCGCGTTGTGGATCGTTGCGCCGTGAGCGCTGGGCGCGCGAACATCTTGTCTGACTGACCGCAAGTTCGTATTCCATTGTTACTCTGCGCGCACCGACTCGACCACCTGCTTAACGATATCGTCGGGGGAAACCCCTTCCGCCTGCGCCTCAAAGTTCAGAATGACCCGATGGCGCAGCGCGGGCAAGGCAGCCTGGCGCAGGTCGGCGAACGCGACATTGTAGCGCCCGTCGAGCAGCGCCATGATCTTGCCCGCCAGAATGAGCGCCTGCATGCCGCGTGGGCTGGCGCCATACCGCACATACTGCTTCGTCACTGCGGGCGCGTCCTTATCTTCGGGATGGGTGGCGGTAATCAGGCGCGCCGCATAGGACAGGACGTGGCTGGCAATCGGAACCGAACGCGCCAGTTGCTGCATTGCCAGGATCGTCGCAGCATTCGCCACTTTGCGCACCTGCGGCGTGCGCGCGCCGGTCGTGCGGTTGGCGATTTCCACCAGATCGGCGGCGGTTGGGAACGGGATGAGAATCTTGAAGAAGAAGCGGTCGAGCTGCGCTTCGGGCAACGGATAAGTGCCTTCCATTTCGAGCGGGTTCTGCGTCGCCAGCACAAAGAACGGGCTTTCCAGCCGATGGATGGTTTTGGCGACGGTCACCGTATGTTCCTGCATCGCTTCGAGCAGCGCACTCTGCGTTTTCGGCGTTGCGCGGTTAATCTCATCCGCCAGGATGAGGTTCGCAAAGATTGGACCCGGCTCGAACCGGAATGTTTTGCGCCCTGCGTCATCCTCGCTGATGAGAGTCGTACCGACAATATCGGCAGGCATGAGGTCTGGCGTGAACTGGATGCGGCTGAAGGAGCAATCGATCACATCGGCGAGCGTGCGCACCAGGGTTGTCTTCGCCAGACCGGGCACCCCTTCGAGAAGCGCATTTCCCCCTGCAAGCAAGGTGATAACCGCCAGACGGATCAGTTCCCGCTGACCAACGATCACCTGTGCGATTTCGGTCTCGATCGCCAGCGCGCGCTGGCGGAACTCCTCAGGCGACAAGGCATCCTGCCTGATCTCTTCGGCTGCTGTCATACCGCTTCTTTCTCAAAGACTGACCGTTGCAAGATTCCGCATCATCAGACTGATCGACACAACGATCAACGCTACCCACGATACTGCTGTTATGGCAAAGACGAAGGCTACAACGCCAGCAGATGGCTTCATCAGGCGTCCGCCGACGATGATCGCAACGCTGCCAAGCATGACGATCAGCGCAAGCACGCCGGGAAATAGCCACATCATACGAATTCGACACCTCCTAACTCGAACATGGAGCCAGGGAAATCACAATCACGGCTCGAGCCGTGAGAAATAGTCGCGCACATAATCCTTCAGGTGCGGCGGGATGGCGCTTTGATCGAGCGCTTCTCCGGCTGCACGCTGATAGTCCTGCAACACCTGCTGGTACGGAGTCTGAAGCGGACTCACGCTACCCGGCACATTCGTCTGCCCTTGCTGGATCTGCGTCTGCCCGCCTGCGCTTTCCTGCCCCTGAATGCGCTCGACATCGCGCGGCTGGCCGTCGGGTGTAAACGGCTGATATACCAGATCGCTACTGCCGCTGCCAGCGTCAGTTCCGGTTGCAGGGTTCTGCTGATTTCCTTCCAATTGTGCGCCCGACTGCCCTTGCTGCTGCCCTTGCTGCTGTCCCTGCTGCTGCCCTTGTTGCTGCCCTTGCTGCTGTCCTTGCTGCTGTCCCTGCTGCTGCCCTTGCTGCTGTCCCTGCTGCTGCCCTTGTTGCTGCCCTTGCTGCTGCCCTTGCTGCTGTCCCTGCTGCTGCCCTTGTTGCTGCCCTTGCTGCTGCCCTTGCTGCTGTCCCTGCTGCTGCCCTTGTTGCTGCCCCTGCTGCTGTCCCTGCTGCTGTCCCTGCTGTTGTTGCCCTTGTTGCTGCCCTTGCTGCTGTCCCGGTTGTTGCCCTTGCTGCTGTCCCGGTTGTTGTGCTTGCTGTTGCCCCTGCTGCTGTTGCCCGGACTGCGCAATGGACTGGCGTTCTTCCTGAAGCTGGGCTATCGACTGTTGGGCCGTCTGCTGCGCCGCTTGCTGTTGTTGCGCCTGCTGAATGCTCTGTGCCGCCTGTTCGAGCGCCTGCTGCGCCTGCTGAACATTGTTTTGCTGCAAGGCGTCCGCCGCCTGCTGCAACGCCTGTGCAGTCTGCGGTGCACTTTGTTGCAGTTGCTGCGCTTCCTGACGCAGTTGTTCCGCCAGTTGCGCGCGCTCTTCGGGGGTCATGCGCTCGATTTGCTGCGCCAGTTGCTGGAGCGTATCTTCAGCCTGTTCCAGCGTCGGACGGCTGCTCTGTTGTTGACCCTCGCTTGCCTGGAGGTTGCGGGCAAGTTGTTCCAGCGCTGCGCGTTGTGCTTCGACATCCGGCGAAAGGCGCTGCTGCAAACGCGCCTCGGTGGTCGAAAGGTCGGCGAGCGCCTCTTCACGATTGCCCGGATTCTGCTCCAGACGCTGTTGCAATTCCGCCAGTTCGCGATCCAGCGCGGCGCGTTCCTCGGGGCTGAGCGTCTGGTTCTGCGCGATCTCCTGGCGCAGTTGTTCGATCTGCGCCGCCGCCTGCTGCGTCGCCTCACGGATGGCAGCCCGTTCAGCCAGAACCTGGTCTTGCGGATTAGGCGACACCATCAGCGCAACCACAGCAGCGATCAACACCAGCGCGACCATCAGCAACCGGCGATTGATCTCGAGTGGCACCAGGCGCGGTTGAAGAGTTGTGGCAAAGGAATAGGCGTCGCGCTGCTGCAATTCGACCAGCGGCGTCTGTTCAGCGCGCTGACCAAGTTCGAGCGCGGTTGCCAGTCGCTCGCGCGCATCGAGCAACGCATCGATCCGTTGCGCAGCGCGAATCGGCGGCAACGGACGCACCGCCAGATACCCAATGACAATCAGCGCCCACAGCGCCAGCGGCGCCAGGGAAATCCAGAGAAGCCCTGAAATCGGAAACAGGCGACCGGCAATCTGGATAGCCAGCGACAGGACTGCGGCGATCCAGAGCTTGCTGCTGGCAAACCAGAGCGTGTCGCGCAGACGCAAGCGCAGCGCCAGGGGGCGCAACAGTTGCTGAAGGTGATTGACTGTTACGGAAGGCGCTGACATCAGGCCGTCGCCTATTCCTTGACGCGGCGCCAGAACGCGCGTTCACTGACGCGTCGCGTTCCGTTGCCATCGTCGATGAACTCGATCACCCGTTCGCTGATGATCGTCACGACATTCGCCGCTGCGCGCGTTGCCGGCGGTTGTGCTGCGGGTCTCACAGCCTGCAGCGGTGCAGCAGGAAGGTTCACGGGCGCATTCCGCTGTTCGATCCGCCGCGACAGCCAGGAAATGCCGGCTTCCGCCGCCAGTGCGACGGCGCTGATCGCCACTGCGCGCCCGACATCGCGCCAGCGTGCAGGAATGGATGCGCCCAGGCGCGCCAGAGGCTGCGACGGCAATGGCGCCGGAAGCAATCGCTCCAGCGCTGCGCCGCATTTCCCGCAGAAATGATGATCGAGCGGATTCCCGTGACCGCATTGCGAACAAATGCGTTCCACCATCGATTGCTCCTCGTTCCGCTTATGACGCCCCGAAGAAGTATAGCATACTTCATCGCCCTTTGCCGTGATAATGGAATGAGAGGGTTGTGAGATGCAATACCGCATTGATTTGCGCAATTCGCTGTGTTGTGGTATTATTCTGCGTGGGCCTCTAGCTCAATTGGCAGAGCAGTTGACTCTTAATCAATTGGTTCAGGGTTCGAGTCCCTGGAGGCCCACCACGCGCCCCCTCCCACTGCGAGAGTTTTTCGGAAGCGTACTTTCCGCGCCTCCTTGCCGGTTGTTCCCTTCACCCCCGCGCCTCGTTTTCCCGCCAGAGGACGCGGGCATCGGGGCAAGGCAGCATTCCGCCTGCGCCCCAATACTCACAGCGAGCGATGCAACGATGGGCTGACCAGAAAAATCCGCCCTGAGCCGCCCACACCCCCGATAGCGATGCTGCACTGCAACGGCGTCACCGGAGGCGCATCACAACTGCCCGGTATCCGTCCAGGCGTCGAGGCGTGCAGCATAAGCGGGATCATCGTAGCGCGCGGGATGAAACGCCGACGCACAGGCAGGGAGCGTCGTGCCGCTGACATGCGCCGCCAGGATTTCTGCCGCGCCACAGGCTGCCATGATGCCATACCCGGAAAACGCCCCCATCACAAATGAGCCACGCGGTCCCGCCGGTCCGATGAGCGGACGATTCTCGCGGGTTTTGGTATAGTAGCCGCCGTCGATCGACGGGCGCGGCGGACGGTGGACGTAGGCTTCGAGCGCCGGAATGATGCGCGCCAACCCGCGCAGCGTGATATCGAAGAAATACGGCGCCGGCGGCAGCGGGAAGACCTCTTCGACCGGCGCGGCGTCGTATGCCCACAGCGCAATGACCCACGCACTCCCGGCGCCGCCTTCGGGACGGCAATGCGCGCCGGCTGGCAATTCGCCGAGCAACATCCGCGCCTCCGGCTCGTCTGCAAGCATGGTGCGTTCCTCATCAGTCCAGGGAAGCGTCTGCGGATCGGCGCAGATCAGCAGCGGCGCATCGCGCGGAATAACGCCCAGGTAATCCTCGAATGCGGCTTTGAGATGCCGTTCTGAGAAGACCGGCAACTCCACACCGACCATTCGCCCGACGTGTTGGAGGAATGGCCCGGCAGCGTTCACGAACGCGCCTGTGATGACGCGATGACCATCGATGTGCACGGCGGAGACGTGTTGGTTCGTGATCTCAACCGCCTCGACGCGCCCGCGCAGAAAGCGTGCACCGCGACCCCGCGCCCGTTCCAGCAAGGTCATACCGAGTTGTTGGGCGCTCAACCAGCCGCAACGCCGCGTGTGCAACGCAGCAACGGCGGTATCGGCGAGCCAGGAAAAGAACCGGCGGAGCGTTGCCCGGTCGAGGATCAGATCGGCGCCATCAGGCGAACCATCCCATCCATGGACGATGGAGGGTGAATACGTACCGGATTCGGCGTGGACGCGCAGTGGTCCTGCACCCAGCGCCGCCGCATCTTCGCCTGCCTGCCGCAGGAGACCGACCCGCGCCGGATCGGTCGTAACGTAGAGATAGCCGCGCCGGTTGAGCGCAATAGCGTTTTGCGTTTCCCGCGCCAGCGCCTCAAGCATATCGATGCTGCGATTCATCAGCGCCACCATTGCACCGTCGGGACCGGGCCACCAGTTGCGATAGCACTCACTCGACGCATCGCTGGTCAGTGAGAGGGGCGGACGCTCATCGACCAGCAGCGCCGAGGCGCCGCGCGCTGTCAGCGCCTCGGCGGCGGCAACCCCGGCAATGCCGGCGCCACAGATCACAACATCATAGCTGCTCACAGCGCCTCCAGTACCTTGTTCAACGCCGCTGCAACCTCTTCGACCTGCACCTTGCTCAGATCGGGACTGACATCGATATGGAGGGCGCGGCTCAACAGATCGAGTGAGCGCGGGCACATATCGGGCGCATACTCGATTGGGTGTGTTGCCCAGCGCCAGGGACCGCCCTGTTCTGACCAGGTCTTCCGGTTCATGATCGGCGCCCAGTAGCGATAGACGTGGTAATCCTCAACATCGGGGCGATACAACGCCATTGCACCAACGCCCTCGGCGTGCAGCGCATCGACCGCCCAGCGTGTGCGTTCGGCGGATGGAAGCAACAGCACCAACGCCAATCCGGCATCACCTGCCGGATCGTTGAGATGGCGAAGCGCCGAACCAGAAGATATTACACGATTTGCAATGCGTTCGACAATCGCGGCGTGATTGCGCCGCATATCCGCCAGTAATCCTTCCAGTTTGTCCAGTTGCGCCAGCGCAACCGCTGCCTGGAGTTCGCTCATACGAAAATTGACCCCTGGAAGGATCTCGTCGGGCGGAATATGATGGCGATACCCGCCGACCACATCGTGATACATGATGGCGCGCTTGTACAACGCGTGGCTGTTGATCAACAGCACTCCGCCTTCACCCGACGTGATAATCTTGTTGAATTGAAGACTGAAGGCGCCAGCGTCGCCCCACGTCCCGAGACGTTTCCCTTGAAAACTTGCGCCTGCCGCCTGAGCCACATCTTCAATCAACGCTACGCTATGCCGGCGTGCAATCTCGGTCAGCGCATCCGTCCGGCACGGCGATCCACGCATATGCACCGCTGCAATCGCGCGGGTATGCGGCGTTATCTTGCGTTCCACGTCTGCCGGGTCAAGCGTCAGCGACTCATCGATCTCGGCGATCACCGGAACTGCGCCAAGCGCCACTGCCGCCGAGGCGGTCGCAATCCAGGTGTATGCCGGGACGATCACCTCGTCACCCGGTCCGACTCCAAGACCTGCCATAGCGCACATGAGCGCTGCTGTGCCGGATGAGACTGCCAGGGCGTATGCCGCGCCCATATAAGCAGCGAATTCCTGCTCGAACAGGTCAGCCTGCGAGGGACCCGGCGCCGGACCATAGTGGCGGAAGAGGCGTTTGCTGCGCAGAACATTGAGCACTGCCTGTTCCTCTTCTGCGCCAATGCGCAGACCGCCGGGAAACATGGGCGGCAAAGGCGTTTTGATCGCTCGCTCGCCGCCATTGATTGCCAGTCGTGAAGACATCATCGTCCTCCTTGGGTAGGGTTAGGAGTGAGGAGTGAGGAGTGAAGAGTGAGGGGTTGGAGGTGCGATGTTTCCACCTGGAACCTGCAACCTTTGCACCTGCAACCTGTAACCCCTCATCCCCTACCACTTGCCTCTTGCTTCTTACCTCTCGCCACTTGCTTCTTGCCCCTCGTCACGTGCCATACCGCCGAACGACCTGGGCGCGGCGCCGCCGCGCCCCTACCTCCCGCCTGCCACCTTCGCACCTTCCACCTTCCACCTTCCACCGTTCCGCCTCTCGCCTCCGCATGATGCCCCCAAACGCCGCAATGGTCAAGATATGGTGCGAGAGCGCACATCGTGCGGCGCTGCGTGGTATACTCAACATCGTTCCTGCTTACGCAGCGATGGCGGCGACAGATACGGCGGAGGGCAGGCGTATGAGCGCTGATGATATGTTAATCTTTCCCGGCTCAGGAAGTCCGAAGTTGACAAAGAGCATCTGCAATTACCTGGGTGTGACGCCGGGAGAATGTGAAGTGCTGCGCTTTTCCGAGGGCAATCTGTTTGTGCGCATTCTGGAGAACGTCCGCGGGCGACACGTGTACATTGTGCAGTCAACAGCGTTTCCGGCGAACGACAATTTCATGGAACTCCTCTTCTGGATCGACGCGTTCAAGCGCGCAAGCGCCGCATCGGTGACGGCCGTGGTGCCCTTTTTCAGTTACGCCAAGGGAGACAAAAAAGACGAACCGCGCGTCTCGATCCGCGCGCGGGTGTGCGCCGACGCTATCGAAGCAGCCGGCGCCGATCGAATCGTCGTCATGGACCTGCACGCACCGCAGATCCAGGGGTTTTTCAAGATCCCCGTCGACGATCTCTATGCTCTGCCAGTGCTCTGCGATCGGGTCAAACAGATGAATCTGGACAATCTGATCGTTGTTGCGCCCGATAGCGGTTTTGCCAAGAAAGCGCGGAAGTACGCGCGGTATCTCGGCGTCTCCATGGCGGTGGGCGACAAAGAGCGTGTTGCGCACGACGAGCACGCGCACATTGTTGAGATTATCGGCGATGTGGAGGGCAAAACGGCGCTGATCGTCGATGATTTCACCATTTCGGGGGGAACGCTCGTCGAGGTTGCCGGGCAACTGCTGGTGCGCGGCGCGAAGGAGGTGTACGCCGCCGTTACCCACGGCGTCTTTGCCAGAGGAGCGATGGAGCGGCTGGCGGACAGCCCGATCCGGCGGTTGTTCGTGACGGACACGGTCGAGACGCAACCCATTACGCTCACCCCACAGATCGAAGTCGTGTCGGTGGCGCCGCTGTTTGGTGAGGCGATCCGGCGCATTCACAACCGTGAAAGCATCAGTGTCCTGTTTCCGCGATAGCCTATGACGCTCACTGTCACCTCCTTTGCTTCCGGCAGCAGCGGCAATGCCCTGCTCGTGCGCTCCGGCGAGGCGGCGCTGCTGGTCGATTGCGGGTTGCCGTTGCGCACCCTCGAGCCGGCGCTGGCGCGCGTTGATGTCCATCCTGCGCAGTTGGGCGCCATTCTGCTTACCCACGAGCATGGCGATCACGCTCTGTCCGCCGGTCTGCTGGCGCGACGCTACGGCATTCCAGTTGTCGCCAACCAACCAACGCTGGCGGCTATCGAGCAAGACCTGTCGGGCGTACTAGTACAGGAACTGGCGACCGGCGCCGCCGCCACGATTGCCGGTTTCGACGTGCGCAGTTTCCCGGTGCCGCATGATGCCGCCGAGCCGGTGGGATACACCATCAGCGCAGGGCGATGGTGCGTCGGCATCGCAACTGACCTGGGGCACTGGAATGACACGATTGTGGAAGGACTGACCCCGGCCGATCTGGTGGTCATCGAAGCAAACCACGATCAGGAGAAATTGTGGCGTGCGCCGTATGTGGAAGTCGTCAAACATCGCATCTACAGTCCAACCGGGCATCTGGACAATATCGCCGCCGGACGCCTGCTTGCCCGTCTCGGCGCCGGCGGGCGACGGCGCAGCGCCTGGTTGGCGCACCTTTCACGTGAAGCCAATACGCCACAGATCGCCGAGCAGGCGGTGCGCGGCGTACTGGCGCTTGCAGGGGTGCAGTACGTCAGTGTCGTCGCACTGCCGCGCCGCGCGCCGATCCACTGGTCAAGCGACATGCACGGCGAGCAGTTGGTCCTCTTGTAGGACGATCAATCTAAATCCGGACAAACACACTTGCACCTGTGAAGCGGTTGGCGTTGGCTTCGACAGGCTCAGCCAACGCTGGTCACGGTCGATCTTCCTATTAGACTGAAAACGCCTACCTTTTGTTCAGATTGTGTCCATGATCGCGCCGCATCAGCATGCAATCCAGCCGTTTCGTTATCATATACTCTCTCTTAGTTGCGATTTGTTAACCGGCGCACACTTCAGCGGTTTACTATAATAACCTCAAGCAAATCTCCATATTTTGCACCGTGAGTTCTGCCGCACCGATCTGCGCCAGGGAGTCAGAGCAGCCGACATCAGCGTTGACAGACGTTTGTCTGCCTGGATTCGTGCGCCTTACAACCGGCGCCAGCGTATGCATGAATTATCGATTGCTCACAGTCTGGTAGAGATTGCCGAAGAAGCGGCGACGAAGGCGGGCGTCACACGGGTGACAGCAGTACATCTTCGGCTGGGAGTTCTGTCGGGCGTGGTGCGCGATGCGCTCTTGTTCGGCTTTGATGTCGCCACTGCCGGCACACGACTAGAAGGAGCGCGGTTGGAGATCGAAGATGTGCCATTACAGGTGTATTGCGCCGACTGCGAAGCAGTGGTGGCGCTGCCTGATCCGCAACGGTTCCGCTGCCCGCGTTGTGGCGCCCCGTGCGGACGCATCGTGACAGGACAGGAGATCGAACTAACGGCGCTGGAATATGAAGAGAACGCGCCGGAAACCACAGCGTCGTGACGATCTGGCGCTGGCATTATCGCGAAAGACAACGGCGCCCGTAGCGATAGAGCCGACTGATACGGGATCCTTCCCGAAGGAGGCGTTATGGCGCATCTATCGCTTCGCCCACAACCGCTCGGCATCTTTCCCGCACCGACGGGATATCTGGTGATCCCGCCTGTTGCTGGCGCCGAAGAGGTCTGCGCTGCTCTGCTCGCAGGGCAAACTCCAGAACGAACGCCCGATGCGCTTCGCTTCTACACCCTGGCGCTGGCGAATGATCGCGAGAGCGCCTGGCGCGCGCTGGCGCGTGATTCCTCACCGGAAGCGCACTACAATCGTTTCGTGCTGCACAGCGACCCGGACTCCTATCTGCGTTTGCGCCAGCGGTTGCACGGCGATCTGGTCGCTCTGCTTGATCTGGTCGCGTATATGGCGGGCTTGCGCGACTCGCCGCCTGCGGCGGATACGCTGAGCGGTGAAATCGCGGCGTGCGTCCTCCCGGCGCATGCCGCGGATGCGCTTGCCCGCCGTCAGTACGACGCCGCCATCGCGGCGCTCCAACGAGCGATCGAAGAAGTCCGGCACATTTCGCCGTTGTTTGCTGCACAGCTGCTTGATCGTCTGGCAACGATCTATACAAATGTCGGTCAGGCGTCAGCAGCATTACAGGCGCTGCGCGATGCAGTGCGCCTGACCGGCAGGAGTCGCCGTCTCGATCTGCGCGCGTATCTGGCGTTGCGACTGGGCATGCTGTACCAGGACCTTGCCAACGGGCAGCGCACCTTGTTAGTCGAGGCGAACGAGTGGTTCCAGGAAGCGCTGCGTTGTTGCTCCATCGAGCGCACGCCCGATCTCTACGCGCTGGCGCATTACCGCCTGGCGCTGACGATCCTGACACTCGCGCCTGCCGGCAATGGCGATCAGATATTGCGCGAACGGGCCATCCAGTCGTTGCGGGAGTCGCTCCGGGTCTACACCTGCGATACGCACTACGAGCAGTGGCTCAATGCGCAGGTCACTCTTGCCAATGCGCTGCGCATTTCGTCCAATGCCTCCCCTACCGATCATCTGCTCGAAGCCGTGCGATTGTATGACGAGGTGTTGGCAAGCCGCGATCAGGAGAGCGACCCGCTCTGGTATGGACGGGTGCTGGCGAACCAGGGGAATGCGCTGTTTCACCTTGGCGACGCTGCCCGCGCCCGCGACCATCTGATCCGTGCACGTGCGATCTTCCTTGCCCACCGCGACTATGGCGCTGCGGCGCTGCTCGATGAGGCGCTGGTCGAGATTGACAGCCAGGGGTTAGGGGTTAGGAATCCCTGGGCGTGACCGTCACCTCACCTGCACTCGGGTGGTGCGCCAGCGCCGTCTTGCTGCGGAAGACCCCTGCCCGCCGCCCGCCGCCGGTTGGTGACGGTCACATCTGAAGCGCCCCCCGCCCACTGCCATCCTCTGTGCGGGACCGTCACCCTGCCTGTACTCCAATGTTGCGCCAGCGCCGTCTTGCTGCGGAAGACCCCTGCCCGCCGCCCGCCGCCGGTTGGTGACGGTCACCCTGTTCAGGTCACCGCACCACCAGCGGCAGCGCCACGTTCGTCAACGCCACATCGTAGGCGAAGACAGCAACGAACCCGTTTGTGTCATTCTCCACAAGAACCGATCAGAACAAACAGAAGTGCGCTGAGCATCAGACTCAGTGACGCAACGCGCAGATGAACAGGTATGATGATGCATTCCCTCTTCTTGTAATGGCAATGGTGCGTCAGTTGATTGAACATGGTGCGAAACCGAGCACAACGCCTCACAATCGGAAGAGAAAGAAAAGGGATTGTGCTTATGTTGGGGTGGTGCGTGTATACAGTGGGAATGAGCAATGAGCATAGAATGTTGCAAAGGATGCAGCAGAGTTGTGAGCAGCAGCAGTCATACTGCGCAGACGAGACGTGTATCAAGAGGGGCGCGTTTTTTACCACCCGCCACGGGCAGTCGCGCTAGCGGCGTGGGCGCGCCAGCGGCGCGCCCCTGCCACGTCCGTTTGCCACGGGCGGCGTGCATCACACGGGCGGTCGCGTCCCTACCTTCAACGTTCCCACCTTCAACCTGCAACCTCTCCTGCCCTGGTTGTCACTTTTTCGCTGTAGGTGAAGAGACATTAACTGTTATTTTGTGCACAGTATCACTATGATCGGAGCTAGAACTTTTTCTCCGCGAAATCGAAGTTGCCGCAGCAACGCTTCGCATTGATCGCACATCGTTTGCTGTGTTGCTCTTTCGACCCTTCCACGCTGGCGTGCGTCAGCGTCTGTAATCATAGAGTGCAAGTCAAGGGGGAGCGCCATGACCTCCACGCTCGATGGTCATCACCGCAATGGCGCACAGCGCGCCGGGGTCGAGCAGTTGCTTGATCGTCTGAACGAGCCGCGAACGCTCGAGGCGCTGAATCGCCTCCTCGATCACGCCGAGTTGCTGGCATTTTCGGCGGCATCGCTCGATGGTCTGGTGCGCCGGAGCGAGGTGATCGTCGAAAATGTGACATCAACTGTCGCTGAGGTGCGCGAGACGCTGCCAGCGGCGCCGGAGATCGACACGGCTTCACTGACGCGCCTGCTTCACGATCTTCCCCGTCTGATCGAGTTGATCAACCGCCTCACAGCACTGACAACGACCCCGGAGTTTGAGGCGCTCCTGAACCTGCTCGGCAACCCGACGACCATGACCGCGCTCCAGCGCCTGTTGCAGCACGCCGAATTGCTTGCCTACCTGATGGAGGCGCTCGATGCGCTCATTCGCCGTAGCGACACGATCGTGGACAGCGTCAATGTGCTGCTGCGCGACATTGCCGCCGGTACGCCGGGCGCCAGCGACAGCCTGCTGACCCTGGTCGAAATGCTCCACCGCCACCGCGACTATGTGCCGCGCCTGATCGCCGTTGTGCCGCAGTTCACCGAACTGGTGGAGCAGATCGGTCCGTTTGTCGCCTCCGAAGAGTTCCGCACCCTGCTCACTTCTGGCGTCTTCGATCCCGATACGGTCACACTGGTCGGGCGCGCTGGCGATGCGTTCGTCGCAACCTACAATGAGGATCGTCAGGTGCAGCGGCGGTTGGGACCGGTTGGTCTCGTCCGTGCGCTCTACGATCCGGATGTTCAGCGGGTCGCCGCGTTGCTGGTCGATTTCGCCCGGCGCTTCGGAAGGACGCTGAATGGCAATGGAAAGGGAAGTGTCAATGGCAACGCCACGACTCCTTGAGATTCGCCAGGGGGTGCTCAGCAAGAACGACCGCCTGGCGGCTGAGTTGCGGAGCCGCTTTACTGCAGCCGGCGTCTTCGTGGTCAACCTGCTCTCTAGCCCTGGCGCCGGCAAGACCCGGCTGCTCGAGGAAACCATGCGCCTCATGCAGCAGCGCAACCTGCGGGTGGCGGCGCTCGTCGGCGATCTGGCGACCGACAACGACGCGCAGCGCCTGGCGCGCAGCGGCGCGCCGGTGCGCCAGATCCAGACCGGAGATATGTGTCACCTGGAAGCGCACCTGATCGAACGCTACCTGGAAGACTGGAGTTTGAACGATTTCGATGTGCTGTTTATCGAAAATGTCGGCAACCTCGTCTGCCCGACAGGGTACGACCTTGGTGAGGCGGCGCGCGCTGTATTGCTGTCGGTGACCGAGGGCGAGGATAAGCCGTTGAAATATCCTGGCGCATTCGTGTCGGCGGATTGCGTCGTGGTCACCAAGGTCGATCTGGCAGAGGCGGTGGAGTTCGACGTGCGCGCAGCCGAAACGAACATCGTCTCGGTCCACCCTGGCGTGCCGGTGCTGTACACGTCGGCGCGCACCGGCGCCGGGCTGGACGCCTGGATCGCCTGGCTCGACGCACGACGACATGCAATGGCGGCGGCGGTGGAAGCCTCCTCTTCTGGCTAGAGCCTGTTATGCACTTCAGAGATAAACGTGGTATAACTTCAGTATGACACGTAAACCCTATCCAAGCGATGTGAGCGACGAGGAGCGGGCCTTCGTCGCTCCCTCCCTGACCTTAATAACCGAAGACGCCCCGCAGCGCAACTGCTCGCTGCGCGAGGTCTTTAACGGATTACGCTGGATCGTCCGCGCGGGGGCGCCCTGGCGCATGATGCCCAACGCTCCGCCGCCGTGGTACACCGTCTATCAGCAAACACAGCGCTGGCTGAAGGCCGGGGTCGTTGCAACGCTCGTCCATGATCTGCGCGCGCCGGCTATGACGGGCATAAACGCCGCAAGGGCAGCAAGGTCCACGTGGCTGAAGCGGTTCATTACCGTTATGCTCGAAAGTACATAACAGGCTCTAGGAACGCAGGCGTTGCGCCCGCACACGAGCAACCCCTGGAGCGCGAGCGTCTCGTCCGCACACCGGGGAAGCCCTGGGAGCGCGGGCGTCGCGCCCGCACGCTGCTGGGAGCGCGAGCGTCGCGCCCGCCACGCTATTCCTGAGGGTGAATAGTAACCGTTACTTCTGTGCTCTCCAGGTGGCATTCGCGCAGGGTACGCCATCAAGTTGTGCAGTCAGCACTCCATTTGCCAGCGTCGTCGACACAAACGTCCCGCTGACGCTGATCGTATGGTTTGGGTTGCCGCCGGTAATAGGATTGAAAACGCTGCCGCCCAACGCAAAGGTATTGCCGTTGATACGAATGCCGTTCGGAAAGTTCGGATACGTTTCAAACGGACACGACGGACCATCAACCGACACGCGATAGATGGCGCCGTTGCGCACCTCGATCTCGAAGCGTCCTGGTGGATAATTGCCCGTTGTTGTCTCGCCAGCGTTGGTGCCGCGCCATATGCCGTCATACAGGCTGGATTCCGGCGTTGGCGTCGGCGGCTCAGGCGTCGGCGTCGGTATGTCGGTCGGCACTGCAAGGTCCTGGCGGGCAGTGAAATCGACAAAGAATATCTCACCTGGCTGCCCGCTCAGACGAACCCGCACTTGATGACCGGCCTGTTCTGCCGGCAGGGTGGGTTTATTGTGGACCGCATACACGGCAATGCCCCACTCACCTTCGCCAAGCCCGCAGATGCGGTAGTTGCCGGTGTCGTAGAAATGTTTCGCCGGAATCGTCCTGCCACGATTGTCCACCTGCACATAGAAACTCTGGAACAGACCGCCATTGGCCTGGATCACGCGCCCCTGGATGCACGATCCGCCCTCGCTGTTCGCCGGATCGATCGTCCCGCGTCTGGCAGCGCCGCGAAACAGATCGCCGCTGCCGCCAATGCCGATCACGACGCCGGTCGGACCGGCAGGGGCGGTTGTGGGACCGGAAGGAATCGGTGTAGGCGCCTGCGTTGGCTGATTTGGATCGGGCGTACTGGTTGGACGCGGCGTATTCGTCGGTCGAGGAGTGTTCGTTGGGCGCGGCGTATCAGTTGGAGCGAGCGTATCGGTCGGCGCCGGCGTCTCCGTTGGCGGCAGCGCGGTTGGCGAGGGCTGGAGCGCAATCGCCGTCTGCGTGTTGGCGCTGTCGACCTGATTAACAATCGCGCGCGCAGTGGCGACTTCCGCCGTGCGCCGTTCCGCTTCGGCTGTTTGCAGCACCACTGCGGTCTGCAACAGTTGCTCATTGTCCAGCGGCGCAGCGGTTGGCAGCAGCGTCATTGTGGGCAGGTTGGTTGTATCGACGGCTATAGCGCCGCCGGGGGTCACCTGTGCCGGCGGTTGAGACCTACTGCCGCCAAAGGCGAAAAAGCCACCGATTGCCGCCAATGCCAGAACCGCAACGCCCAGCAGAGGCCGCAGCCAGCCGGGACGGGCAGCAGGCGCAGTTTGTGCAGCAGCAGGCTGATTTTGCGTGGTGCTTGTCACCGCTCGCGGCGCGGACCCTGGTGGCATTGCGGCAGCATCGATATACGCCGCCTGTTGGCGTGTGGCATCCGCAAGGCGCACGACGGTTGGCGGCGGTTCATCGAGCAGCACCGTCGCAGCAGCGCCGCCGCGAGCCGCATCGCGCAACGCTGCGCGCATGTCGCTCGCCGACTGATAACGCTGGTCGGGTCGCTGTGCCATGGCACGCATCAGAACAATTGCCGTTGCGGGATTGACGGCGGGATTCTGCTGATTGGCAGGAACAAGCGGATCCGGTTTGTCGTTGATGACGGCGGCAGCACGGGTAAGCGCGTCCGGCGGCGGTGCGCCGGTCAACAGATGATACAGCGTCGCCCCAAGCGAATAGAGGTCGCTGCGCGGATCGGTGCCTGTGCCCTTGATCTGCTCAAGCGGCGCGTAGTGCGGCGTATACCCGAAGATGCTGGCAGTTGACGCCGAGCGGGTCATTGCAGCGGCGGCGCCCTTTGCCAGCCCGAAATCGAGCAGAATGATCTCGCCGCGATTGGTGAGTTTCAAATTTTGCGGCTTGATGTCGCGGTGGATGATAGGCGGCGTATGGTCATGGAGATATTCCAACGCATCAAGGAGCGTATCCGCCCAGCGCAGCACATCAGCAACCGGGAAGGGACCTTCGTTTTTGGTCAGAAGCGTACCCAGATCATCGCCTGGAATGAACTCCATCACGAGAAACTGCCCATCGTTTTCGACGAAGTGGTCGCTGACTTTTGGTAACGCCGCATGGCGCAACCCGGCGAGCAATTGCGCTTCACGCTCGAACGCCCGCCGTAGCGCGTCGCCGGAGACCAGTGTCTGTTTCAGTGCAACAATGGCGTGCAGGCGCAGATCCATCGCCTTGTACACTGCACCCATGCCGCCGCGCCCAATTGGCTCGATAATCTGATAACGTCCTTGCAAGATGTGGTTGGCTTCTAGCATGGCAGACACCTCTCCGGCACGTGATCGATGGTGTGCACACGTGTGCAACAGTCGCCTGCTGCCTGCCTAAGTATAGCATGGCGTAACAACCGGCTGATTTCCAGATCGATGACATTCTTGTTAGGGATCGCACACGGTTTCTCGTGAACTGAATGTAATGTTCGCAGGCTTATCGTACATATCAAAACGGCGTATAACCAGAGTGGTAGAACAGCAGTCTCAGGACGCCTTTTATGATAACGATCGATCCGCTGCGCTGGTTGAAACGGCATCGCCCTCCACCAGCAGCCCCCGCACCGTCGCGCGAAGACGCGCTTTCCGATCTTGTGCACGAGATTGCCTCGACGAACCATCTTGCGATGCTCGATAATCTGCCGGCGCCAGATCGCATGACTGTGGCAATCCGTCTGGCAGTGCGCGCCGATAATCCGCACGCATTGGTACGTTTTTTGTGGCAACGCGCTGCTGTTGCGCCGGAGTATCTGCTTACCCTCGTCGCATGCTTGAAGGTGATCGATGATGTTGGCGCGCTCTGGATCATTCGCGCGACCACGGCGCTGGCGGAAGGTCGCGCCGGCGATCTCGCCGCCGGTCCGGTCCTTCAGGCGTTACTCGATTGCCTGCCACTGCTCGATACGGCGCTTGACCAGATTGTGCAGCGCAAACGCGCGCCAATCCGCATGTTGCGTCGTCTCTTCCACGCGCTGACGCCAGAACTGGCGGCGCCGCGATTGATGCGGCTGGCATTCGATGAGGCAACACCTGCAACGCTGGCATGGTCCGCGACAGATTGGCTAACGGAATGTCTCTCCGATGCTGGAACATTGCCCGATCCACCAACCACTCCCGCAGCATTTGCGCGCTGGATGTACGTTGATGCGCTGCGCAGCGCGGCTGGCATACAGAGAGCTGACGCAGCGGCGCTGGCATCGTTTTCCGCTTCCGCTGCCGGCGCCAAACGCTGCGAACGTCTCGGGCGCGTGGTGCTGACGAACCCGGCACTCCCACCAGAGATGCGACTGGCTGCTGTTGATCTCTTGATGCAGCAGGAGTCGCCCCCGTGGACAGTGATTGCCACTGTCTGCGCCGATGAGAGTGAGGCGGTGCGGCGAGGGGCGCTGGCGCGGATCGGGTCGTCTTCGGCGCGGGAAGCGATAGCCAACCTGGTTCGCCTGGCGCTCCACAGCGATACACCGGTGGATGTGCGCCTTATGGCAGTGATGCGTCTGAGCGCCGAGACGCAGTGGGATGTGGCGCCGGTTCTGCAGCGTTGTGCGCTCGATCCATCGCTGCCATTCGTGGGACGACTGCGCGCGGCGGCGGCGCTAGGGCGGCGTTCCGCCAATCTGCCGCGTCTTCTGGCGCTCATGCGCGACCCGCAGGCACACGTCGAGGTGCGCGCCGCCGCCGCGCGCGCAGCGGCGTTTCCTTCTGCTGCGCCTCATTTGATTCGCCTCCTCCTCGATCCTTCAACACCATCACCGGTGATGACAGCCATTGTCGATGCGCTGGCGACGCCCGCCTGCCGCGCTGCGGCTCGTATCGCGCGTCCTGCGCTTATCCGTTTGCTCACCGTCGTTCGCGCCGATGTGTCATTGATACTGGCGCTCATCAGGGTGCTGGGCGCTCTCAGCGGCGATGAAACGGTGCCGACGCTGGGATTGCTGGCAGGAACGGGAGCGCTGAACCGGCTCCAGAGCGCGGTCCCGCCGGATGCGCTCGATCTGCCGGTCGCAACTTGCCTGGAACGCTCTCTTCTTCCGCTGCCGATAATGGCGCGCCTGTTGGTCGCCCTGGCAACTGCGCCGACAGAGGCGGAGCAACCGACGACGCTGGCGCAGTTTCTGAGGCGCGAAGCGGATCTGGTGCGCTGTGCTGCAATCGAAGCCCTGACCGTGAATGACAGCGTCAGGGCGCGCGAGGCAATCCTGGCTGCGCTACGCCATCCCGCGTCTCCCACCGTTGCGGCAGCGCTGGCTGAAGCGCTCGATCTGCGCGGCAGCCTTCAGGATATGCTTCAGGTCGTTCTGGATTCCGATCTCGACGCAACACTGCACTGGCATGTCGCTGATCGGCTGGCGCGATGTGTGGACGGACCAACGCTGATCCGCGAGGCATGGGCGCGATCAGACCTCGATATGCTTGGGCGCGAGTTGATCATCGATACACTGGCGCACCATGATGCGGCGGCATCTGCACCGTTCTTCATGCGGCTGGCGAACGACTCTGGAGTATTGCCAATCTTCCGCGAACGTGCACTGGCAGCGCTCGAAGGAGTGGCGGATGGATCACTCGAAGAGCCGCTGGTGCGCCTGGTCAATGACCCATATCTCGACCCCAGGTTGCGCGGTCTAGCAGCGGCAAGTCTGCCGACGCCGCTCAGCGCTGCAACATGCAGCATGCTGCGCGATCTCGTGCGAACCGATTCGCCGCCAGCGCCGCTGCTCATTGGCGTGATGCAGGCGCTTGGTCGCACGCGCGACACTGCTGCACTACCGGTCTTAATGCGTTATAGCCTCGATCAACGTTCGGAGATTGCTCAGACAGCGGTCGCAGCCCTCGCAGCGATCGGCGATGGCGCCATCAGTCCGATGCTGGTGCGTGTGGCGCTGAGTCCTCAAACCGACGCCGCCGTCAAACTTGTCGCCATCGAGTCATTGTTGCGACTTGGCGAACCAGATGCGGCGCGCCTGTTGCGCCCATATTTGCGTAATCGTTCGATCATATTTCAAATGCGTGCATTTCGTTTGCTGGCAGACGCCAGACAGATCGATGATGAAGCGGAACGGCTAGCGCGTGATCGGCTCTGCCCGACGCCACTGCGTCTGTGTGCGCTCGAATACCTGCCGCGCAGTCCATCTGCCGGGGCGCTGCTCGCAACCCTGTTGCGCGACACCGGTGAGGATCCGGCGGTTCGCGCCGCTGCTGCTGCGCGACTGCCCCCGCACGAGCATGGCGCAACATTGGCTGAGGTAGCGCTCGATACAACCGCGCCGATTACCGTGCGCAACACGTGTATTGCCGGTCTTGGCGTCAGTGGTGAAATTGATGCATTGCTGACACTCACTGCCCTCACTGAACGCGATTGCGATCCTGCCGCGCGCGAACGAGCACGGATCGAACTCTGGTCTTTGGCAATGCAATTGTTGAGTGATAGAGCATCTGATGAACACCATACGCGCCACTATCATGGTCGTCGATGACGACCCTGCGATCAGCACGCTGATCAGCCAACAGCTTCGGAGCCTTGGGTATCGCACGGTCTGTTTGCACGACGGACTTCAGGCGCTCCAGCAGCTGGCGATTGTCCAACCGGACCTGGTGCTGCTCGATGTCATGATGCCGCATATGAGCGGTTGGGACATATGCCGCCAGATTCGCGCCTGTTCCCAGGCGCCGATCATCCTTCTGACCGCCAAAGATGCGGATGCCGACGTGATCAACGGATTGAATGCAGGAGCGGATGACTACGTTACCAAACCTTACCGGATTGCACAGTTGCATGCGCGTATCGAGGCGGCGCTGCGCCGATCGTCGCAGCAGATGCGACCACATCCTGCCACGCATGCCGTGCCCGCATCCGACAGCCGCCGTCCGTCTTCGCCGTCGCCAGCAGCCCGGCAGACGCCTGATGCGGCGACGGCGAATCCGCCGGTGACGCATCCTCGTCTTCGCCTTGGCGCAACGCTGTGCGAGGAGCGATTGCGGCGAGGAGTGTCGCTCTATCAGGCGGAACAGGTCTGCCATGTGCGCTGGGACTACCTGCAGGCAATTGAACAGGAGCAGTGGGAGTATGTTCCTCGATCGCGTCGGCTGCCCGCCGTTCGCGCCTATGCCGCGTATCTTGGCGTTCCTCTGCGCTCCCCTCAGTCGAAGCGTCCGTCGTTTGCCTCGGTTGCTGCGCCACTGGCAGCGGTCGCGTTGATGCTGGTGGTGGTCGTCATCTATTTCTTCTAGAAGAATTCAGCAGATGTGGTATACTGAAGAAAAGCGTTCCATATAGTCGAATGACGGGCGTGGGAGAGCGCCGCGAAAGCGGACGCCGAAGGAGCAAGCCAGGGAAGCCGAACCCTGTGCGAATCTCTCAGGCTGAAGGACTGCGCCCCGACGACCCTCTGGAGAGTCCGTCCATTCGGGCGCCGACGGAGAAACCCGTCATGCGGGGCATCTCACAGGTCAGTGGACAGAGGTCAGGCGCAACGTCTGGCCCTGTCCCTTTTTTATTTGACGAGGAGGTCGCCTGATGAGCGATTACGGCGGGCTGCGTCGCACGCCGTTGTACGAGCGGCACCTGTCGCTCAGCGCGCGGATGGTCGAGTTCGGCGGCTGGGAAATGCCGGTTCAGTACAGCGGTATCATTGATGAACATCGCGCAGTTCGTGAAGCCGCCGGTCTGTTCGATATCAGTCACATGGGCGAAGTCGAGGTGCGGGGACCGGACGCGCTGCCATTTCTCCAGCGCCTGGTCACGTATGATGTTGCCGACATTCCGCCAGGACAGGCGAACTATGCGCTCATGTGCCTTCCCAACGGCGGGATCATCGATGATCTCTTCATCTACAACCTGGGCGATCACTACTTGATCGTTATCAACGCCGCCAACACCGCGAAAGATGTCGCCTGGATGCGCGGATGCGCAGCAGGGTTCGATGTGACCGTCACCGATGTGTCGGAGCGCACCGGTATGCTGGCGCTTCAGGGTCCGGCGGCTGAGGCGCTGCTGGCGCAGGTGGCGGGCGCTGACCTTGCGGCGTTGCCGTTCCACGGCGTAACGCGCGGGATCGTGTCGGGCATGCCGGCAATCGTGGCGCGCACCGGCTATACCGGCGAAGATGGATTTGAACTCTTCGTGGCAGCGGAAGATACCGCGCAATTGTGGGATGCACTGCTCGATGCCGGGCGCAGCGCCGGGTTGAAGCCGTGTGGATTGGGTGCGCGCGACAGCCTGCGTTTCGAGGCATGTCTGGCGCTCTACGGTCACGAGATTACCGAGGAAACCAATCCCTACGAGGCGCGGCTTGGATGGGTGGTCAAACTCGACAAGGGCGATTTCATTGGGCGTGACGCATTACAGCGTATCAAACAGGAAGGGGTGCAGCGGCGTCTCACCGGCTTTGAGATGGTGGGGCGCGGCATTGCTCGCGGTGAGTATGAAATCCGCGATCTGGAAGGAGCGCCCATCGGCCGGGTGACGAGCGGCATGCCATCGCCGACGCTGGGGAAAAACCTGGGCATGGGGTATGTGCCTATCGCACTGTCGGCGGAAGGGAGCGAGTTCGATGTCGTGGTGCGCGACCGGCCGGTGCGTGCACGCGCTGTGAAGATGCCGTTCTACCGTCCACGCTACAAGAAGTGATGCACGTCTGACGTTCACCATATGCCTGCAGGAGGAAACCCATGGCTTTCAAGACGCCTGCCGAATTGCAGTACAGCAAAACGCACGAGTGGATCCGGATCGAAGGCGATGAAGCAACGGTTGGGATCACCGATTATGCGCAGGATGCGCTTGGCGATGTGGTCTATGTCGATCTGCCGCAGATCGGTGCACGCTTCGAGGCGGACGGCGTGTTCGGCGCGGTCGAGTCGGTCAAAGCGGCATCGGACCTGTTTCTGCCGGTCGCCGGAGAGATCATCGCGGTCAATGATGCGTTGGTTAGCGCCCCTGAGCTGATCAACAAAGACCCGTATGGCGAGGGGTGGATCGTGAAGATCAGGGTTGCTCCCGGCATCGGTGCGCTCATGAGTGCGGAAGCGTATGCTGCGTTTGTGGATACTATCAAGCACTGAGAACTGAGAACTGAGAACTGAGAACTGAGAACCGAGAACCGATACTCGTGCGCGGTCATTTGGACAACACTGCCGGGTCGCTGCGGGCTGAAGCCCTCGCTGAGCACACGGTTCGACAGTGCTCACCGCACGTGCAAGCCCCGCGCCGGAACGATGAGATCCGTCCAATCGCTCGGATGTTCGACTGCGCTCACCGCACGCGGTTCGACTGCGCTCACCGCAAGTGTAAGCCCCGCCGGGGCTGCTGATGCCACTACGCAGTCATGTGTCCACGATACGGACTGCCGGTGCGCGTTGACTGGTGCGCCTTGCGAACCGGGCGCTCGATCATCTTGTCTGACGGACCGCACGTTCGTATGAGAACTGAGAACCGGGCACTGAGAACCGAGAGTCAGAGACCAGGAGCCTACTCGAGTAAACGGGGAGGACGGTGTCATTGCGAGCGCAGGTGAAGCAATCTCTCCACGTCATCCGCTGTCACTGCAAGCGCCGACGAAGCATCTCCATGCTCAACAGAAGATCGCTTCATCGTCTGCGTCCCTCGCAATGACGACAGCACAGGTTCTTCGAACAGGCGACAGGTATCGGCAGGTCTTGCGCCTGCCCGACAATGGAGTGACGCATGACACACTATATTCCTATCACCGACGCAGATCGCGCCGAGATGCTGAAGACCATCGGTGTTGAGCGTCTCGCGGATCTGTTCGAGGCGGTGCCGACGGATCATCGCTTTCCGCCGCTGAGGTTGCCCGATCCACTCTCCGAACCGGAACTGCGCCGCGAGTTGGGCCGGCTGGAGCGCATGAATGCGCACGCAAGCAGCCATATGATCTTTCTCGGCGCCGGCGCATACAACCACTTCGTGCCGGCTGCCGTCGATCAGATACTGCGCCGCGGCGAGTTCTATACCGCTTATACCCCCTACCAGCCGGAGGTGAGCCAGGGCACGCTCCAGGCGATTTTCGAGTACCAGAGCCTGATCTGCGCGCTGACCGGCATGGATGTTGCGAATGCGTCGCACTACGACGGTGGCACGGCGCTGGCGGAAGCCGCGATTATGGCGATCAACGTCGTGCGCGGGCGGCGGAAGATCGTCGTGGCGCCAGGCGTGAATCCTCAGTACCGTGCGGTAATGCGCACATTACTGCAGGGCGTTGATGTCGAGATTGCCGGTGACGAGAACCCGGAGGCGTCGCTCGCAGAGGTTGCGGCGCTGGTGGATCAGACGACGGCTGCGTTGGTGGTGCAAAGCCCCGATTTCTTCGGTGTGCTGCACGATCTTCGTCCACTGACAACAGCAGCACATGCAGCAGGCGCGCTGATGGTCGCGCATTTCGATCCAATCGCCCTGGGTCTCTTCCAAACGCCAGGCGAGGCGGGCGCCGATATTGCCACTGCCGAAGGACAACCGCTGGGAGTCGGTCTGTCGTTCGGCGGTCCGTACCTGGGCATCTTTACCTGCCGTCAGCAGTATGTCCACAAAATCGCCGGTCGTCTGGTCGGCGTGACGCGCGATGTCGAGAACCGTCTGGCGTATGTGCTGACCCTGCGCGCCCGTGAGCAAGATATTCGCCGTGAACGCGCAACGAGCAATATCTGCACCAACCAGGGGTTGATGGCGCTGGCGGCGGCGGTCTATCTCAGCCTGGTCGGACGGCAGGGGTTGCGGCAGGTGGCGGAGTTGTGCTACCACCGCGCCCACTATGCTGCGGCGCAGATTGCGCAGTTGCCAGGGTATCAGGTGCTCGACCGGGGACCGTTCTTCAAGGAATTCGTCGTCAGAACCCCGCGACCGGTCGGCGCGATCAATGCGGCGTTGCGCGAGCAGGGCATCATCGGCGGCTACGATCTTTCCGGTGATTATCCGCACCTTGGCGATGCCATGCTGCTGTGCGTCACCGAGATGAATTCACGCGCCGACATCGATGCGCTTGCGGCAGCGTTGCGGGCGGTTGCGTAGGGGCGAGAGGCGCGAGGCGAGGGGCGAGGGGCGAGGGGCGAGAGGCGAGAGGCGAGAGGCGAGAGGCGCGAGGCGAGAGGCGAGGGGCGAGAGGCGAGAGGCGAGGGGCGCGAGGCGCGAGGCGAGAGGCGAGAGGCGAGGGGCGCGAGGCGAGAGGCGAGGGGCGCGAGGCGCGAGGTAAGAGGCGCGAGGGGCGCGAGGCGAGGGGCGCGAGGCGAGAGGCGGGAGGCGAGAGGCGCGAGGGGCGCGAGGCGAGGGGCGCGAGGCGAGAGGCGGGAGGTGATAACGAACTTTTACCTTCGCGCTTTGTGTGCGTCTCTTCACCAGGGTACGGGCGGAATGAGGCCAGCGATGGAGCTGCAACGGGAACCAATCGAGGCAGCGCTTGGCGTGCGCATTCGGGAAGCGGTGTCGCTTGGCGGCGAACGCTGGACGCTGGCGCTTGCCGATGGAGAACGTGGCGTGGTGCAGCGCTTCGCTTCCACCGATGCGCTGGCAAATGCTGAGGCAGCGCTGAGTCGGTTGCGCGGCGAGATCGATCTGCCAATCCCGCACATCCGTCGTCTGGATGTCGCCGGTGCTGCGCCGAACGGCGGCTGGGCGCTATTTACCGGGGTGAGCGGCGACCCGCTGGCGCGCAAGTTGCCGCAGATCGCTGATGAACCACTCTATCAGATTGGGATGCGGTTGGGCCAGGTCATCTATCGCATCCATCGCGTAGCAGGCGGGCAATATGGGGCGCTGACCGGCGATGATCCATGCGCAGCGAACGAGGAACAGCAGTACATCCTTGCGCGGCTCGACGACGATCTCGCCACAGCAGTGGCGCTGAATGCGATGAGCGACGAGGAAGCCGCTGATGTGCGTCGCGCGCTGGAAACCTTCATACCCCCCGGTCGCCAGGCGGCGCTGTTGAATGGCGGGTTGTCACCGGAGACGTTGCTGGTGACGCAGCGCGATGGGCGCTGGACACTCGGCGGCATTCTGGGATGGGAACACGCGCTGAGCTGGTGCCCGGCATGGGAACATGTGACGTTCCTTGAAGCATGTGAAGGACAACGATGTTTCAGTCTGCGGGTGGGCTACGGTAATGGCTACGACAACGAAACGCAGCGTGCCTATGAGCAGGTGCGTGAACCGGCGCTCCGCCCATATCGTGTGCTCCTGGCGCTGCGCCGGGCTGTGGAACACGCCAGGCGCGGCGCACGCGACCATGCACGAAAGTATGTGGGCGTTGCGCTGCGGTTGGTAACGTAGATGACTGTCACCTGGACAGTTCGGTTGGCGCCACAATCAGCACGCGACGGCGTCGTCAGTATTCGAGCAACGGCGCGGCTGCTGGCGTGGGTGACAGTCATCTCTGACAAAGAGGAGAAGAACACAATGCACAATCACGAACCTCCTATCTTCGAGTTATCAGGGCGGGGCAAGTTCGGCGTCAATCTGCCGCAGATCGATGTGCCGCAGAGCAATCTTCCCGCCGATCTGTTGCGCACCGACGATCTCGCCAGGCTGCCGGAACTGACCGAACCCGAGGTCATCCGGCACTACACGCGCATTAGTCAGCGCAATTTCGCCATCGATACGACAATGGTCAGCCTGGGGTCATGTACGATGAAGTACAACAGCAAACTCCATGAGGAAGCGGCGCGCCTGCCCGGTTTTGCTGCGGCGCATCCGTTGCAGGGCGAAGAACTGTCGCAGGGTGCGCTGCAACTGATGTATGAACTGCAAGCGTACCTCGGCGAAATCTCCGGCTTCGACGCCGTTTCGCTGCAACCGGCAGCCGGGGCGCAGGGGGAGTTGACCGGCATCCTGGTGTTTCGCGCCTATCATCTTGATCGCGGCGATCACGAGCGGGTGGAAGTCCTGACGCCTGATTCGGCGCACGGCACCAACCCGGCGACTGCGGCGATGGCAGGGTATCGGGTTGTTGAGGTGAAGAGCGATGCACGCGGCAATGTCGATCTCGAGGACCTGAAGCGTAAACTGTCGCCGCGCACGGCAGCGCTTATGCTGACGAATCCGAATACGCTGGGATTGTTTGAGGAGCACGTCGTCGAGGTGACGCGCCTGGTGCATGAAGCAGGCGGGCTGATGTATGGCGATGGCGCCAATTTCAACGCCATCCTTGGGATTGCAAAGCCGGGTGAACTTGGGTTTGACTTCATGCATTACAACTTGCATAAAACGTTCACTACTCCGCACGGCGGCGGCGGTCCCGGATCAGGCGCCGTGGGGTGCACGGCGGCGCTCGCGCCGTTCCTGCCAGCGCCACGGGTGCGTCGTGTTCCACAAACGGGTCAGGCGTCGCCGCCAACCGAACGCGGCGCAAGCCTGCGTCCTGCAAACGCCGCGCCGTTGCCCGAAGGCGCGTATGAGTTCTTTGTACCGGAGAAGTCGATCGGTCGGATGAAAACATTCCACGGCAATTTCGGCATGCTGGTGCGCGCCTGGACATACATTCGCTCGATTGGCGCCGCCGGGCTGCGCAAGGTCAGCGAGACGGCGGTGTTGAACGCAAACTATGTACAGGCTCGGCTGAAGCATGTGTATCCGGCAGCGGTTGAACGCACCTGTATGCACGAGACGGTGTTGCAGGGGAAATTGGCGATGGCGCCCGAAGTGCGGACGCTCGACATTGCCAAGCGGTTGATCGACTACGGTTTCCATCCGCCGACCGTTTATTTCCCACTGATCGTCCCAGAAGCGTTGATGATCGAACCAACCGAGACCGAGTCGAAGCGCACACTGGACGCTTTCTGCGATGCGTTGCTGGCAATCGCCGAGGAAGCGGCGCGCGACCCGGAGATGTTGAAGCGCGCACCAACCACGACGCCAGTGCGTCGGCTCGACGAAGCACGCGCCGCGCGCCAGCCGATCCTGCGCTACGATCCGGCAGTGTTCGCGCGACTGCGGGAGGAGGGCCTTCAGTTCTGAACGTTTCGGTAAAGGCAATGCCTTCGCCTGCCCGACGGTCGCTGAGTGGGTCGAAGCGCCGCATTTCACACGACGATGTTTTCAACGCCGCTCGGTTGACCGTCGCGCGGTTGACGTTGGCTACGACAGGCTCAGCCAACGCCGCTCGGTTGACCGTCGCGCGGTCATTCGGACAATATTGCTGGGGCGCTGCGGGCGAAAGCCCTCGCTGAGCAAGTGAAAGCCCCATCGGGGCTGCTGATGCCAGGGCGCAGTCATGCGCCCATAACCGCAAACGCATGCTGTGGATCGTTACGCCTTGCGAACCGGGCGCTCGAACATCTTGTCTGACTGACTGCAAGTTAGTATAAAATGTCCTGGTCATAGTTCGTGGAGGGACAGGTCTGAGATTCGTCGGGCTTGAGCGCAAGTGCATATACGTGATAGTCGCCTGCAACAACAACGGAGGCCAGGAGAAGGCGGCGCGTGAAGTCAATGAAGCAACAGATGCGCATACCTGCAGGACGACAGGTAATACTCGGACTGCTCCTCTCGCTGATCGTCGGGTGCAGCGCGCCGCCGCAATCGTCTGGACCAACGACGCCTGCGCCTCCGGCAGTGCAACAGGTGATGTCCTCGATTCCGCCAGCGCCGGGTGTACAACCTGTGCTGGCGTCGCCGACGATTCCGCCTGCACCCCGTCCCACTCCGGCGGGTTCTGCCTCACTCGAGCAGGGCGATCCAACCCGTTTTGTGTACCGGTGGCCCTCGTTTCTGCCAGAAGGGATGCGGCCATCGCCTCAAGAGACGCGCATTGCCCGCGAAGATGAAGTTGGCGATGGCGATATCGGATTTTATCTGCTGACGTTCAATGGTGACGCGGGCAAGATCGTGATCGGCGGCGGGGCAGTCGAGCCATTCAGTTTGAGCGGACCGATTGAGCGCATCAATCTGGATTCATACGCTGCTCGTATCGTCACGCAGGGCGATCAGGCATTGATTGTCATCGACGATGGCGCGCCGGGGGTGTTGTTTGTGTTTGGCGCGGGCATTGCACGCGATGACCTGCTGCGCGTTGCCGGATCGCTGACGCCAATCGATCCGCGCGAGATGCGGCGGCGCGCTGGCGTTGAGTAATTGCTATGGCTGCTGACGAAACCGCACTTCTGCGGCGGTGTATCTGCCGCCGTTGAGATTGGTCACCCGCACCTCGTTCGCCTGAAATTCGGCAAAATCGGGCACCGCAGTGAGGCGCACAATCCATGTGGTACACCCCAGTCCACCAATCTCGTAAGTGCCGTTCGCGCGGGTGCGCACCGTAAACTGGTTGCGTCCATCGGCGCTTGTGATCGAGAGCGTGGCGTCGGCAATCCCTCGCCCATTCCGGTCCTCGACGCTGCCATAGATGCTCGACCTGAACTGCGCACCACATCGCACTGCCAGGTCGGTTGGCGTTTGCCCCAGAATACCGCTGAAGATCAACGGCGGCACATTCTGATCGTCGATCAACCAGCGTTCGATCCAGCCGACTGCCCCGACATGAAGCGCGTTCGCGCCTTGACTGATGCGCACCTCATACCAGCCGGGCGTATCGGCGCGCAAAACCTCGACCACATCATCATTGCGCAACACCGCAAAACGGTTGCTGGCAGAGTCTGGCGCCATGTACAGGCTGGTATACGCGCCTGCTTCATCCACCCCGATCTGCGACAGGTAGCGGTAGTCCCGACGCACCCCGGCGACCGTCTTGCGCTCCAGAAAATCGCGCAGCATCAGGGTGACCTCTGGCTGCGGCACTCCATCAATGACGAGGGTCAGCATCACTTCACCGTGGACATCAGGCGGGAGCGTCGCCAGCCGCAGCGAGATCTGGTCGCTGGAGCCGCTGACGATTTCGAGCGGCAGGCGTCCAGTCTCCGGCGCATTCAGTTCAAACGTATGATTCGCACCAAGATGGCTGCCTTCGATCATCAGCGTCGCCGGAAGTGAGCCAATATAGACCTTGCGGGGCGTAATGCGCAGCGCGATCGGTTTGATGACCGGCGAACCGTCAGTTGATACCGGGTCGAGGCGCGGTGCATCAACAACGGCGGGCACGGTTGACAATGCGTACACCGGACTCGGATTGACGGCTGGCGCCGACGTCAGCGCAATGAGCGAAGAACCATTCGAAGCAACCATTGGCGCTGTGGTCTGAGAAGTCATAAGCGAGACTCCCAGTATCAGGGTCAACGCAAGCAAGATCGTTCCAGGAAGGGCATACCTGTTCCAGGGATGCGGCAGCCTGGCGACAAACCCCTGGAGCGTGATCCATCCGTGCGCACCGGTTGCGCTTATCCGTTGTCGTAGTGCAACGAACCGTCTGACAATCGTGTTCAGGTCGTTGCGTTGCATTTCTGGCGTGGGTTGAGTTTGCGCCCTGGACGGCGCCCGCTGAGACATCACCAACGCGTTCGCCGGAGGAGCGGTAGGCGTCAGGTGTTGAATGGCTGCGACATCGTGACGGACCGTGTAAGCAACCTGCGCCGCAGAAAGTGTATCGGCATCGGCCGGATACACAGATGATGCGATAGCAACTTCTGGAATGATAGCGGCTCGCGCTTTTGCCAGCGAGAGGCGCATATCTGTAGCGCTTGCCGGTCGTTCGTCAAGACTCAGCGCGAGGGCCTGCATCAGAACGACACTGACATCTTCAGGTATAGCAGCATTCAATTGTCGTAGCGGAATCAGCGGATCGGGCAGGCGGCGCAGCACGGCAGTGGCGCGGGTAAGCGCATCAGGCGGCTGTACACCGGTTAGGAGATGATACAAGGTTGCCGCCAGGCTGTAGAGATCGCTGCGTGGTTCAGTGCCGATATTGTTGATCTGTTCCAGAGGAGCGTAGTGCGGCGTGTAGCCAAAGATGCTCTCATTTGATCGATGGAACGTATGCCCGCCTGATCCGCCCTTTGCCAGCCCGAAGTCGAGCAGCACAATGTCGCCCTCGGCAGTCAATTTCAGATTCTGCGGCTTGATGTCACGATGGAGAACCGGAGGCTTCTGGCGATGGAGATATTCGAGCGCACTCAGGAGTTGCTCTGCCCACATCAGCACCTGTTGCAGATCGAAGGGACGACTCTGATAGAGCAGTATAGTGCCCAGGTCGTCACCATCGATGAATTCCATCACCAGGTACTGGTAGTGACCATCGACAAAGTGGTCGATCACGCGCGGCAGCGCAGGATGACGCAATCTGGCAAGAAGACGCGCCTCGCGCTCGAGCAGATTCAGCGTCTGTTCGGCAGGGATAGCGGTCTGTTTGAGGGCGACACGGTTGCCCAGGCGCAGATCGACTGCTTCGTAGACGGCGCCGGAGCCGCCTTTGCCAATGGGGCGAACAATCTGATACCGATGTTGAAGAATCTCTTCTGGCGCAGGCATAGATGGTCTGGATGTACAGCGCTTATATAAATATTATACCGCGTTCATGAGAGAACAGAAACGTTAAGCGCTCCCGATTTTCCAACCACCTGTCCTGGTTCTGGTGATGACTCATTTTTTTGGCAAGCTCCCACGTTGTTGCGTCGTGGTTCCCCCTCTTCCCCCTGCCCCGCTCCCACCAGAGGAGCGGGGGAAATACTCCCCCTCCCCCTTTATGGGGGTGGGGTTGGGGGTGGGGGGTGGGTGGGGCAGGTCGGAACCCCACTCCAGAAAAACCCGCCCCGGTGACGATTATCCTTTGATCTCACTCGATCTTCATCGAGTCCGCAATGCCGCCGAGCGTATCCGCATAGCGGCTGAAATCGGCGGAAGGCGCCTGCAACGATACCAGATAACTCAGGCCGGTGCGCGGACTGGTGACAACCACGACAAGACCGGTTGAGGCGACGCCGTTCTGGTCGGTGTACTGGTAACTCGCCGATGGTCCGACTTCGCCGCCAACCTGCAACGGGTCGCCAGGTCGTTGCTGGAAGTTCTGCTGGGACTGAAGTGATTCGAGGAAAAACTCCAGCAACAGCCGGTTTGCTTCCGAAGGCTCAAGTCCGACCGAGTAGACATCAACGCTGACGAAGACATTGCCATTCTCGGCGGGATCGTAGAAATAAATCTGATCGTTGCCGGTGTCGAGCGTCTTCCAGGTTGCCGGATACTCAATCGAAAACCCGAGTTTCGGATTATTGTACGACTGGTATCCTGCCTGTGTGCCCGGTGATGTCTGCACCGGAGGTGGCACGTTTGCGCCTGTTCCGGTGTTATTCACGTTAATGTCGGCGTACTGGTAGCTAAAGCGTCCAGCAATGTCGCGCACCAGGAAGCCGGCGACATAGGCGCCGCTCTGGAGTGGAATGCGCTGCACAGCAAGCGACTGGTTGCCGATGGTGAGCGTATCGCCTTCGACGAAGCCGGGTTCGAGACGGTCGCCCTTCACCGTGTATGTGCGGATCATTGCGGTAAAGGTATCGCCCGGCACCGGTATGATCTCGAACGGTTGCGCTTCTTGCTTCTGGTTCTTCGGGAAGCCGTAGATCGTGATCAACTCCGGCGTGCCGCTTTCAACGGTAAAGACCAGTGCTGCCGCAATCTGCTCATTCGAGCGGCTCACGGTATAAATCCCCTCAACGCCGTACAGGGCTGTGCCATATTTCGCCGGACCAAGAAGCACCGGGATGGTATCCCGTCCATTGGTCAGGCCCCACTGTGTGCCGCTGTAGTTGACCTTGAGCCGCGTGCTGCCGCCGGTCCAGGGTGGAATACTGCTGCCCGGCACGCTTCCCGGCGGATAGAGGAAGTCGATGCTGGTCAACAGCACGCCGCTGCGGTCGTTGTTCGGTATACCGGCGAAGAAGAAGACATACGCAATGTCATTGCCGCTAACGACCCCTTCGACCGTGATCGGGTTGTCGATACTGACGGTTGTGTTCGAGACGGTGAGCGAACCGATCTCGGCGGCGCTCTGCAAACCGGTGTTTGCAGTATGAAACGCCTTCAAAAAGTCGCCCCACGACGTCTGCTGCGGCAACGGCGACCCCTGTCCGTAGATCGGCGGGTACAGTTGCGCATACTGCGGGAAGAAGATCGACAATCCGGTGGAATTAGCGTGGAAGCCGCCATTCCACTCAGCGATGCGCGCCTGGTCGATTGCTTCGTAGAGCGCGCGCGCCGGTTCCGCTACAGCAGGGCGCCCGCCGCGATCAACGACGAGACGGGCGAAATGCCCCAGGTCAACAGCGCTGAACTCCTCGGGAGCGGGTTGACTGTACACATCGACGAACGACCGGGCCTCGGCGATTGCGGTGTATGAGTCGCCCATGCCGGTCATCATCGCGTCGGAGAGCGCGTTCAACTTCTGGCGCAGATCATTGGCGCGGGTCAGATCAAACGCCGAAAGCGTCACTGTGGGATCGCCTTTCGACTCATAAAATTCACGGAAGGACTCCACAATCGCAGCGCCAAACGTTGCGGCATCCTGTTGAGGATTCTCGACCAGACGGCGCAACAGCAGATCCCAGGCCCAGCCGGTATTCGGTTCGAGTTCAGCAGAAGCGACAAACACGTCGGCATAGGGGGCCGTGACCAGCGCCACATCGATCTGCGCCATCAGGCAGGCATCGAAACCGATCAGATCGATGCGTCGCCCGGTCTGCTGTTGGATGGTGCGCAGCGCCGCGTCGAGTTCCGGCATGTTGATGCCATCTTCGCCATCGGTATCATCGAATGTAATCCCGGCCCACGACGCGCCGTGATCCCACAGGATGAGAGCGTACCGCTCGGCAGGATACGTCTGCATCCCCCACACCGCAAAATCGACCAGCGTCTGCGGATCGCCCATGTTCAACTCGCCCAGGTCTGCCAGTTCCTGTGAACGGATCGTCTTCGGGTCATCATCCCTGGTCACAAGAAAACGTTTGGTCGTCTCCCAGTTGCCGTTCGAGGTATCGTCCCATGGCGCCATGGCGCCGATGCGGTCGAACTGCACGACGATCTTGACCTGATCGGTCGAGCCAACCAGCTCCATTTCATTGAAGTCGATGATGGCGTCGCTCTCCAGGTTATTGTCCCCATCGAGATAGACGAGGACCGTCCAGGCGGCTCTATCGCCGGCCGGTTGCGCAACCGGCGTTAGCGGGAGGGTTGGCGGCGGCGATGCGCCGCCGCTCTGTGGCGTTGGAGTGGTTGCGCCGCCGCTCTGCGGCGTCGCGCCGCCGCTCTGCGGACCCAATGGTTCAAATCGCACATCGATGCTGTTGGTCACCACAAGGATGCCGATGCAGCCAGCAACAAGCACGAAGCCGACAAGGGCAAGAATGAGCGCCCAGGTCGGCAGGCACCCTTTGCGGGCCGGCTTCGCGGCAGCGGGTTGCGCGGGCGGCGGCTGGTACGATGGCTGCGCTGGCGGAACCTGGAACCCCTGCGGCGGCGCGGAAGGCGGCGGCTGATACGATGGCTGCGCTGGCGGAACCTGGAACCCCTGCGGCGGCGGCGACGGCGGTGTGCCCTGGGGCGGTTGCGACGGCGGCTGTGGTTGCGACGGCGGCAAGCGGAACCCCTGCGCCGGTTGTGGCGGCGGGGTTGCCGGGGCGGTTGGCGGCGCCGGAATGGGCGCCGGCGCTGCGACAAGTGTGGCATCGACAGCAGGCTGCGGTTGCTCAAAGCGAAACGTCTCATCGCCGATCTCGATGAGGTCGCCATTGCGCAGGCGATGCGGCGCTGCAATGCGTTGACCGTTGACCACCGTGCCGTTGGCGCTTCCCAGGTCGTGCAGAACGAACCCGTCTCCTTCGCGGCGGATTTCGGCGTGGCGGCGCGACGCGCGGGCGCTGGCAATAACAACGGTGTTGTCCGGGTTGCGCCCAAACGAGCATGGTGCATCGGTCAGTGGGATCTGCCTGCCCGCCTGAGCGCCGCTAACCGCAGTAAGGTATGCTGTCATTGTTCCTCCGATAGCGTCGTGTAGTGTCGATGACGGGTGACGAGTAATACGTATGAGGTCATGAACTATGCGGTTCTCGTCAGGGTGCGGAGCAGGACCGATTCTCCTTCAGGATGTCTTCGACATGAGGCGCTGGCGGGTGGGCGAAGCATCGCCTTCGCTCACCCAATTGACTTTTTCAGAAACGCTGCTCACGATAAGTCATCCTGGCTATCCGTGGCGCCCTGACCGAACCTGGCGCAACAACTCTTTCGATTGTCGCATACGAACAGTCGTTTGTCGAGGTTGCGCAGTGGAACTGATGCAACCTTCTTCCTAAAGAACGTAACAAAGAGGGGAGTTGGGATGTTTGTTGCAAAAGAGTCACAACATACTTGTCGTATGCTTTATGTTCCTCCATCTACTCAACGCGCCCCTCCAACCTCGCCTGTTCCACCCGCCCGCGCGGCAGGTCGATGCGGTCGATCAGATCGGCGAGGCGCGCCGGGTCGCCGGTTGTCGCGTAGGTGACGCTGCCCGACATCCTGATCGGCGCTCTGGTCAACCCGCGTTCCCGCAGCACCTGCGCCACACGCTGCGCCACGGCGGGCGCGGCGTCGAGCAGGCGGATGTCGTTACCGACAAGCGCGCGGAGGCGCGGCAGGAGCAGCGGGTAGTGGGTGCAACCGAGGACAATCGTGTCGGCGCCGGCGTCGAGCAGCGGTGCGACATACTGGCGCAGCAGTGCCATCGTTGCCGGCGAGTCGAACATTCCTTCCTCGATGTGTTCGACCAGACCGGGGCACGCCTGCGGGACGACACGCACGCCGTTCGCCCACTGTTCAATCACGTCGCGCAGCAGATCACCCGCCAGGGTTGCCGGTGTCGCCAGCACGCCGACGACGCCGCTGCGCGTGTGCGCGGCTGCGGGTTTCACCGGCGGCACCATGCCGACGAATGGAGTGTCGGGGAAGCGGCGGCGCAGATCGGTGAGCGCGGCAGCGCTGGCGGTGTTGCACGCAACGACGACCAGTTTTGCGCCGCGCTCGATAAGCCATGCGGCGCACGCAGCGGCAATGGCGCGCAATTCGTCGAGTGGGCGCGAACCATACGGGCAGTGCGCCTGATCCGCCAGATAGAGCAGGTCTTCTCCCGGCAGCAGGCGACGCACTTCGCGCAACACGGTGATGCCGCCAATACCGCTATCGAAGAAACCAACGGGTTGCATAGGGTGATCCGAAAACGCTACCTCCGAGAACCTCGCGTCTCCCGGTACTGCACCAGGCGCTCGACAGCGGTGAAGTTCCACGGTTCACCCAGACCCAGGATGATGTGCGCCGCGCCAGCCTCCACGAAAGCGTCGAGGTTATCCAGGTCACCGGAGCTAATAGCGACGGTGCGTTCGATGGTCGCCGGGTCACGCCCGAATTCGCGGCACCAGTCATCAAGCACCTGATTTTTGTGGCGGAATGTTTCAGGCGGACCAAAACCGTTCCACATATCGGCGTGCTGCGCCGTCAACTTGAGCGTCACTTTTTCGCCGCCGCCGCCGATCAGGATGGGGAGCGGCTGGCGCAGCGGCGGCGGGTTCAGGTGCGCAAGCCGCTGTTTGATCTGCGGCAGCGCCCTTCCCAACGCACGCAAGCGATCCGGCGCCGTTCCGAATTCGTATCCATATTCGTTATAGTCGCGCTGGAACCAGCCCGCACCAATGCCCAGGATCAGGCGACCGCCACTGATATGATCGACGGTGCGCGCCATGTCGGCAAGAAGGTGCGGGTTGCGGTAACTGTTGCACGTTACCAGACAACCAATCTCGGCGCGACTCGTCAGCGTCGCCATGGCGGTCAGCAGCGTCCATCCCTCGAAGTGAGCGCCATCGGCATCACCGTACAGCGGAAAGAAATGGTCCCAGTTCCAGATCGAGTCAACGCCAAGCGCTTCGACCTGGCGCACGGCATCGGCGAACGACCAGTACGACGTGTGTTGCGGATGTAATTGGACACCGACACGAATGGCAGTCATATGGTTCCTTTCCAGGCATACTCGATCCGTGGTACATCATACACGAATCTCACTCGCTTCTGTACGGACGCGCACGCCAAGCCGCCAGGAGCAGGCACAGGAACCAGCCCCGACAAGGGCAGGGCATTGACTGCCACACGATTCAATGATATAATTGTGAACAATTTCACGAAAGAAGGTGACAACCAATGATCGAAACCCAGATCGAGACACAACCCGCTGCGAAGGCGCGTGACACATACAAACAGAACGGCATACCCGCTTCGTCGCGGGCGCGTCCGCGCGTCGTGATCGTCGGCGCGGGATTTGGCGGCCTGGCAGCCGCACGCGAACTGGCAAACGCCGATGTTGATGTGCTGATGATCAACCGCACGAACTACCACGGTTTCTGGCCCCTCCTCTACCAGGTGGCAACCGCCGGTCTGGAGCCGGAGTCGATTGCCTACCCGGTGCGCGCGATTTTGCGGCGCTACCGCAACGCCAATTTTCTGCTCGCCGAGGTGAGCGGCGTGGACTTCGAGCGGCGCACAGTGCTGACGGATGTCGGTTCTGTGCCCTATGACTATCTGGTGCTGGCGGCAGGCAGCACCACGAACTTTTTTGGGAATGAGTGCTTCGAGCAGTATACACTCGGGATGAAGGACCTCGACGAGGCGCAGCGGTTACGCAACCACATTCTGCATTGCTTCGAGCGTGCTGCATCCGAACTAGACCCCGCACGCCGCGCGGCATTGCTGACCTTCGTCGTCGTCGGCGGCGGTCCGACCGGCGTCGAGCTGGCGGGGGCGTTCGTTGAGTTGATCCGCCATGTGATGCACAGAGACTACCCGATGCTCGATGTGCATCAGGCGCATGTGGTGCTCGTCGAAGCGACCGACCGGGTGCTATCGATGTTTCCTGATCCGTTGCAGCGCGCGGCGCTGGATCGGTTGTGGCGAATGGGTGTGGATGTGCGCCTGAACGCGCCGGTGGCGGACGTGCGCCCCGGAGTGCTGGCATTCAAAGATGGAACAGAACTGGCAGCAGAGACGATTGTGTGGGCGGCGGGGGTGCGCGCGTCGCCGCTGGCGGAGGCGCTCGGCGTGACGCTGGGGCGCGGCGCGCGGGTGAAGATCGAACCGACGCTGACGCTGCCAGGACGCTCCGATGTATTTGTCGTCGGCGACATGGCATACCTGGAGGGATACCGTCCTGGTGTGCCCTACCCGATGGTTGCGCCGGTTGCCATTCAGATGGGGGAGCAGGCGGCGCGTAACATTATCGCGCGCACCCGGCGCAACCCGATGAAACCGTTCCGCTACTTCGACAAAGGACAGATGGCGACCATCGGGCGGAGCGCCGCCGTGCTCGACGCCTTCGGTATTCAGTTGACCGGCTGGCCCGCGTGGGTTGGTTGGCTCTTCGTGCATCTGATGGAACTGGTCGGCTTCCGCAATCGGGCGCTAGTGCTGCTGAATTGGGCGTACAGTTACTTCACCTATGATCGCGGCGTGCGCCTGATCTTCGGCATCGGAGCGGAGGAGCGGCTGAAGATTGAACGGTTGAAGGTTGAAGGTTGAACAGTTGAAGGCTGCTCCACCCTTCGTGCACCTTCGTGGTCTTCGTGGACGCCAGGGAACAAATCGCGCCCGCTGCGCGTCATGATGAGCAGAGAATCATCGCAGAACTCAGAGGAATGCCATGCGTGCAATGATCGCCGCTCTGCTTGGATGCGCCCTGTTGCTGGCAGCGTGCGGCAGCGTCAGCACCGGCGCTGTGCCTGCCGAGCCAACCCAACCCTCCAACCCGGCGCTGTTGCAACCGACGCAACCGCCGGTTCCTACTGGCGTTCCCGGTCAGCCGCTGCTTGCCGACACCCCTGTTCCACAGCCGACGGCGACTCCTGCGCTTGCAACGCCGTCACCGACAGTCGGCGACGCGCAAATGCCAACCGCTACGCTGACGTCGACGCCCGTTCCGGTGGTCATCCAAGGGAAGGAGACGCCCATGCCCACGCCTGATCCAGGGAGTGAACCCGTGCGCCCTATGCCACCATACAACGCGCAACCGCTGACACCCCCCTTCGGCGCAGTAATGGACGCGCAGATCGATGCAGCGAAACAGGACCTGGCGCAACGTCTGGGGATCGATACGTCAACCGTTGAGGTCGTGGAGGTAGCCGCGGTCACCTGGCCCGACACGTCGCTCGGTTGCCCGAAGCCGGGAATGATGTACCCACAGGTGCTGGTCGACGGCATCCTTGTGCAACTCCGCGCCAACGAGCAGGTCTACAACTACCACGGCGACGGTCAACGCCGGTTGTTCCTGTGCGATGCGCTGGCGGGCCCCGTCGGCGGGCAACCGGGGCGTCCGCCGCGGGGTGAGCCGTGAAGACCAAATGACAGTGGTGCTTGCACCCCCGCCAGTGACCGTCACATCCGGCGGGTCGGGGCAGATGACCCGCACACTGCCCGGCACCCCGTGGTGACGGTCACATCCGCCCGCAAACCACCCACGGGTCGGGGCGGATGACCCGCACACTGCCCGGCGCCCCCTGGTGACCGTCACATCCGCCAGCGCCGCCCCGCCCGCAAACCACCCACGGGTCGGGGCGGATGACCCGCACACTGCCC